>CAMPKG010000409.1 GCA_946887085.1 uncultured Sphingobacteriales bacterium | reverse complement strand
CAAATTAGAAGCACAAAAAGGTTTTGACGCCAACAAGCTGGAGTGGAAGCTGCAGCAGGCCATACAATCGCTGCCCGAAAAACAGCGTGTTGTGTTTAATCTCAGGTATTATGATGAGATGCCTTATGAAGAAATGTCAACTGTCCTGGATACATCCGTTGGCGCGCTGAAAGCATCTTACCATCATGCTGTTAAAAAAGTGGAAGCATTCCTGCTGAATACTTAAACATAGAGGAAGAAAAACCGTCTAAAGAATAATGGAAAAGCAAAACGACATAATAGAAGAACTGAAAAGCTGGGGAAGCCCGCTCGCCGGTATGTCGCGCGCGATGCCTTTTGTCGTGCCGGAAGGATATTTTGAGCGATTGTATAATGATGTAAAGGCAAGTATTTCATTCGAAGAAAATGACTACCCATTGCCAGCGTCGAAGGATATGCCTTTCTATCTGCCACAGGGATATTTTAATGATTTCCCGGCAAGGATGGCCGCGCTGGCTAAGATTAGCGAAGACGCAGACAAAGCAAACCCGTTTGCGGTACCCGAAGGCTATTTTGAGCAATTGCCGATGCAAATGCTAAAAGCAGCCAAAGGCAGTGAGAAAAAGAAAACGAAAATTATTCCATTGGTAAAGCTTGGCCGCACTGTTCGTTGGGCTGCGGCGGCCATCCTGGTTATAGCAATCGGCATTGGTTCATTCCGCTGGTTCAACCAGCAGGAAACAACTGATGTGAACGCTGCGCTTGCCGCCATACCAAAAGAAGATATAAGTAAATACGTAGAACAAAACATAGACGATTTTGACATGGAGCGGCTGGAAAATACGATCGCCTCAACTAATGCTTTGCAGTCAGTAAGCGACGAGGACATCATCCAGTATCTTGATGAAACGGGTTGGAATACTACGAACTAAAGATTTTATTTGCGAGGTAGAAAATGAGACAATTAGGTTTAATCTTCACATTAATGTTGCTGGCTTTTTCAGCCTTTGCCCAGCCGCGCGAGCGCATGGAGCGGATACGTTCTGTGAAGATCGACTTTATAGGCAAAAGGCTTAATCTTACACCACAGCAATCTTCGCGCTTTTGGCCAATGTACGAACGCTATGAAGATGACCTGCGCGGGGTAAGGCGTGAGTTTAGAACCAAATATCCCGAAAAATATGGTTCACGCAACGAGGGCGAGTCGCGCCAGTTTATCGATGATAATTTCGAGTACCAGGAAATTCGATTGAAATTGCAGAAAAAATATAAAAACGAATTTCTGCGCGTGCTAACCCCCCGGCAATTAGCAGATCTCTACCAGGCGGAGCGCGATTTCAAACGCGTGTTGATACAGCATCTTAGAGAAAATCGCGGAAAAGGAAGCAAGGGTAGCCGTGGTGCACCTCCCGCTCGCCGCCGGTAGCTATAATTTGGCAACCGGCATTTTCACATCGTGATAGAATAAGAATTGCCAACCTTCTTTACGGCCTTGCTCGGCATATTGCTCGCGCAGGGCCATTGCTTTTTTACCATCGTAGTCGTACTTGGCAACGTATTTCATCTTCATTTGTTTTAACTGCGGCGCCTCGTCCCCTCCAAAGAATATTTTTTCGTTACCCTCAGCCAGCAGGAAAACAATATGCTCCGGGCAATGCGCGCCCGAATGATAGAAGCGAATGTGCTCACCTATGGCCCCTTCTTCGCCGTCCAGCCATTGAACCTGTCCTGTAGCTAGTAATGGCTCTATTTCTTCCGGGTGATAGGATGGATAGCCTTTCTTCAAAGCAAAGTCGGCCTCAGGACGATAGATGTAATACTCCGCGTTAGGGAACGTTGCCTTTATCACCCCATTTACATCTTTGTAAGTAACACCTCCCGCATGGTCTTTATGCAGGTGCGATAATAGCACCTTAGTAACCTGTTCAGGTTCATAGCCACACTTCCGAATGTTATCATGTATCTGCAGCACACCTTCGCTGGTATTGAAACCTAAGCCGGTGTCCAGTACCATCACATCATTGCCGATAACGACCAGGAAAGGTTGTATCTCTACCAACAGCGAGCCTGTCGGCCTGTCGGCAATTCATCCTTCTCAAGATCGAATGGGACGAATTGCTTATCGTGACCTATCGTAAAAACACCTTCTGATAAAGGGAAGATCTTTGCCATGCGGTCGCAAAGTTAACGTATCATCACCGACCTGTCCGAATCCAGCCGCAACAGGATGCAAACCAATATGCTGAATGAAAGCAATGATGTGCCTCCATAGCTCAGGAACGGAAGCGTAATACCGATCACGGGCGCCAGGCCAATGGTCATAGATATATTTACAGCGAAGTGGAAAAACAGGATAGATGCCACACAATAACCATATATGCGACTGAAAGCCGAACGTTGTCTTTCGGCAAGAAATAGTATGCGCATCATCAGTGATACATAGATAGCTATTAATATCGCGCTGCCTACAAAGCCAAA
Organism: uncultured Sphingobacteriales bacterium; assembly: GCA_946887085.1. The sequence continues at coordinate 82 of CAMPKG010000409.1, read as the reverse complement.
TTGCTCGCCAACGGCGCAGAAAATAAAGTCGGTGTTCTGCTCCGGTACAAATTCGTTCTTAGTGGAGGTACCATTCAAAAAG
>CAMPKG010000408.1 GCA_946887085.1 uncultured Sphingobacteriales bacterium | reverse complement strand
TTACAAAATCTTTCACGCAAAAAAATTGAGAAAATGAAATCGACTTTTATTCTATTATCATCAGCACTGCTGATCTCTGCCAGCGCGGTGGGTCAGTCTGTAGTTACCACAGGCGGACAGAAAAACACCATCATCACCGACGGAACCGGCGCATGGTGCCCTTTCTGCTCTGATGGTCTGGCAAGACTGGAGGATATTTCTGCTGCAAACCCCAAGCTTATTGAAGTGGCCATGCACAACTCTACCCCCAGTTCTAACCGCTTTGACAACATGGAAAATGCCAATAGTAAAGCATGGAACTCAAACTGGTGTGTTTCACCGCTGGGATATCCTTACGGTACTGTCGACTGCCATTTCTTCGGATTAGGCTCGGGCGGCGCTGAGAACAACGTGGGCCTGAACAGGGGCAACTGGGCTACTGCTGTTAGCCAGGCTGCCGGATTCCCTGCTAAGTATGACCTGACAATGAAACAATCATACGATCCTGCCACGAAGAAAATTACCGTGCAGCTTACCGGTAAAGCACTTGTAGCGCTTACCGGAAAATACCATTTGAACGTATGGCTGCTTGAAGATGATGTTACCGGTACCGGTGCTGGCTGGAACCAGGCAAACTCAGAAAATGGTACTGCTGGTCATAAATATTATGGCGCAGGCACCTCTATGCCTAACTTCAAGCACCCGCATGTGCTGCGTGCTTTCTTTGGCCCGCAATGGGGCGACCTGGCGCAAACTGATCCAGCTGCAGGAGATACCATTACCAAGACATTCACTTACACGATCCCTGCTACTTTTACGCCCACTGCCGGTAACCCGGGCACGTCTGTTCCTGACCTGAGCAAAATGCACCTGGTAGGTATCGTGCAAAAGATGGGTGCTGGCTCTACTACTAACAACAAGGACATGGATATCCTCAATTCAGTTGAGGCCGTGTTTCTGCCATGGACTACTGATGTGCAGGAGTTGAACAACTTTACCGGTTTGACCCTGTTCCCTAACCCTGCCAACGACCTCCTTACTATTCGTACAAACCTGAATACGCCGGCAGCTACAACTGTAACCATTACCAACACTATTGGACAGGTGGTATTCGCTCATCAATATCCCCAGGCAGGCAGCCTGTTTGCTGAGAATATTTCTTTGTCAAACGTTCCCGCCGGTCTCTATCTGGTGAAGATCGAAAGCAATGGCTCCAGCGTTACCGAAAAAGTTATCGTAAGCAAATAAATTTCTTTTCGATAAGGGCCACCCACGTACTCGTGGGTGGCTTTTTTTATTTAGCTTCGTTTCATTCCCCATTTTTATGCGTGATGCCTTATTGATCGCTGTTTGTACACTGGTATTATTCCCATCGTGCAGAAAAAAACCGGATCCTCCTGTTGTTGACAGTCCGCCGGCCCTTGAGATCGCTTTTGAGAATGTTGTCAACGGCCAGCCGCTTGTTTTGGGGAGTAAATACTATACCAATGAGAACGGTGATAGCTTTGTCGTAAATAAATACAGGTACTATATCAGCAATATTTCCCTGTATTCAACTGACGGCAAAGAGTTTAAAGAACCTGAAAGTTATCACCTGGTTGATGCTGCCGTTGACAGCTCATTGAAGTTCATAATTTCGGGGGTACCTGGCGGAACCTATGACAAGATCCGTTTTCTCATTGGCGTCGACAGCACCCGCAACGTCAGCGGCGCCCAGAAAGGCGCCCTTGATCCGGTGCACGGCATGTTCTGGGACTGGGAGTCGGGATATATTATGGCAATGCTTGAGGGCACTTCTCCACAAGCACAACACACGTTCATATCTTATCATATTACAGGATATGCCGGTGAACATACCACTTTAAAGTGGGTGACACTAGACTTTCCCTCAAACGCTCTAGTTGGCAAGAACAAAACGGCCACAATACATGTTGCCTCGGACGTGGACGAATGGTTCCGGAGTCCTGTCACGGTTAGGTTTGCCGAGTTTCCCGCCGTTATTTTTCCTGGACAGGAGGCACTGCTCATCTCAAACAACTACGCCGACATGTTCAAGATCGATCACGTGGATTGATCTTACTTCCGAATTTGTTATAGAATGTTGTCGATGTGCAGGAAATTTCACCAGCGGGCGACCATCTGTGAGCAGCCATTTTGTTAGTTTTCAAAAGCACTTTCGCATAACTACGAAATTGCATAAGACAGTATTGCCGCGGCTTTCCGCGAATTAAATTGTTAGTAATTGTTGAGTAAAAACAGGGGTTTGCATTTCCTAACAGTTTTCCGCCGAATCAAAAACGGGCATCGCCACTGGAAATAAGACGATCCTAGTGATAAGGCTTACAATATGTCAAAGAACTTCTTAGCTCCAATTTCTGCGCTTAGCTATAACAACAAATATACTATAAATCGTTCGCATTGTAAAGCGACTTATCCGGTGGCAAGCGTAGGCTTCGTTTCATATTGCGCTAAACAAGCATATTTTTAGAAAATTCATATATTTATATATAAAAGAACCAATTTATACACCATTAAAAATCAGTTATGCAATCATCAATCCTTAATC
>CAMPKG010000407.1 GCA_946887085.1 uncultured Sphingobacteriales bacterium | reverse complement strand
GAGTAACGGTAACCCGCACCCGGTCATTCTCTATGTTCACCAGGTCGAGGGCTACTTTTACCTGCTCCGTGCCTGCCGGGGCCGCAAATGCCCTGGTAATGAAACAAAAAGCAGTGAGGAAACACAATAGCCTGAGGCAACGTATCGTTAGATTTAGGGGAAGAGCTATTGTGGAAATGCGAAGGACGTGCATCTTATAAAGGGTTAGTATTAGTAAGAAAAGGAATTCTACGAATGTAGCGATCAATTTCAACAATTAATAACCGGCTTTTCTTTTTCAAAAAGCTTATTGGTAAATTCAAAGTAAATTTTCTCCGTTATGCGCAACTATGTTTCGGCCATTATTGTAGCAGTAGCTATATTGATTGGTGGCTTCATTCTCTCCCGGGCTTACAATTATAAGTTTAAGACCCGCAATACAGTAAACGTAGTTGGTAGCGCCGAGCATAACTTCAGCGCTGACCTTATAGTCTGGTCGGGTGCTTTTACACGCGCTTCTATGGACATGAAAGAAGCATATGCTTCATTAAAAAATGATGAACAGCAGGTTAGGGCCTACCTGGCAAGCAGAGGAATTTCCGACAAAGAACTGATCTTTTCATCTGTGGTGATAGACAAGCTGTTCAATACTACTTATGATGAGAACGGCCGGCAAACGGGCAATGCATTTGCCGGTTACCAGCTAAGGCAAACAGTGAAAATAGAATCCAAGAGCATAGAAAATGTAGAGAAGATTTCAAGGGAAATTACTGAGCTGATACAATCAGGCATCGAACTTAGCTCGCAACAACCATTGTACTATTACACCAAGCTGTCCGATCTTAAAATAAGCCTGCTGGCAAAAGCTTCTGCAGACGCTCATGAACGTGCTGAAACTACAGCCAAGAATGCCCACAGCAGCTTAGGAAAACTGCGCAAAGCATCGATGGGTGTCTTCCAGATAACAGGGCAATATAGCAACGAGGACTATTCGTACGGTGGTACCTTTAACACTACAAGCAAGAATAAGACAGCGAGTATAACTGTCCGGCTGGAGTATGAGCTGGAATAAGATATTCCAAATAACGAAAGAGGCCCGACGATCATGGGACCTCTTTCATTATTGCTTGGTCAGTTTCGTTGCAGTTGTGCCGGTCTCTGTGGTCACCTTCAGAAAATAAGTGGCCGGAGGCAAGGGGGCCATATCGATCTGGAAGGAATTGATATCGGACAAAGTTCTATTCAGCAATATTTTTCCTGTTATATCAGTCAATGACGCTTCAACAGAATGATGTGATTGGTTAAGTTCGACTGTAACGATATCCGCAGTTGGATTAGGGTATATCTTCAGATCTCCTGCCATTTGCACCTGTATACCCGTCGTTCCGGTAGATAGCTTATGCAAAAAGCCATCGCTACCATTTATAGCTGTAAAATTAAGGGTACCGGCATCTGTATTAAAGTCAACAGTTTGATAGAAGAGGCCTACGGTGTACACACTACCACTGCCATCTGTACAAATGCCTCTTGTCAGTTCGCTTCCCGTTCCACCCATAGACCTTGCCCAGTTAAGAGCGCCGGCATTAGAATAAGAGCCAACGAAAATATCGTAACCGCCTTGTCCGGCCAGAAGAACAACACCCCCATCCGGATCGAAATCAACACTACCTTCAAATACGCCTGTGATACAAAGGTTTCCCAAAGGATCTAAGGCCATATCAACACCTACATCTTCAGCACCTCCTCCTATTTTCTTTGCCCAGCCGAAATTGCCGGCGGCGTCCAACTTTAAAATAAAAATATCTTTATCGCTTGCAGTTAATGGGAAGCTACCCACGCCGGGATCAAAGTCCACATTTGTACCCTTAAAACCGCCGGTGACAAAAATATCACCACTGCCATTGGAAACTATTCCCATGCCCTGATCATCCAATGTACCACCTACACGCTTCGCCCAATTAAATGCTCCGGCTGATGTATATGAAGCTACAAAGGCGTCGTAGCTACCATTAGTTGAAAGGAGGGCACTGCCCGCCCCGGGATCGAAGTCCATATTGGGGCCCATCAAAATAACCTGTTACCAGGACGTCACCTGTGTTACCTATCGTTACTGCAGTCACAGCTTCATAGTTGGCGCCACCTACGGCAAAAGCCCACAGATAGTTGCCTGATGGGTCATATTTGGCCAGGAACATATCCCAGTTCCCGACAGCGGTCAGATTTGCTGTTCCCGCACCGGGATCGAAATCGACTGTAGAACGAAATAAGCCGCCTATGTATATATTACCTGACCCATCCAGCGTTATCGTTTCCGCCTGATCAGAAAGGGAACTACCCATGCCATTGGCAAAGACAAAATTGCCTGAACTCGTATACTTGGCGATAAATATATCCCTCACCCCGTTGCCGGAAAGTGTAGTATTGCCCACTCCGGGATCGAAATCCATCCCGCCGGGGAAAAAACCTGTGAGATAGAAATCACCGGAAGGCTCCACATAAATGTCATTGACGGTCTCGAACTGGGACGAACCAATACTAAAACCCCATATAAAATTTCCGGAGGGGTCGAGCTTTTGCACGAATATGTCATAGTCGCTACCAGGT
>CAMPKG010000406.1 GCA_946887085.1 uncultured Sphingobacteriales bacterium | reverse complement strand
GGATGGGAATATGGAGTATGGCAACTTGTCTTCCGGCCGGTTTAAAAACTGTTAGAAAATCAAAAACCCCCATTTTTACTCAACAAAAGCTAACATTTTTTTCTTTGAAAAGGCCTGAAAATACTGAGTTATGAAAAATTTCGATTATGCGAAAATGATATTAACGACTAACAAAACGGGGGCTTAGGTATCAGCCCTGTACAGTAAATTTACCGCTCAATAGAACAAGATATTTGCCGAACATGAACCATACTGCGAAGATCATATTATTGCTCGCTGCCCTGTCTATCACCTCCTGCAAAGACGAGCAAGGCGGGGAGGAAGGCAAGGAAACAACGACAACTGAAACCACGCCTCAGCCTACCCCGATATTGAATGTTTCGATAGTTAACCAGTACCCGCACGATGTAACTGCCTTCACTGAAGGCCTGGAATATGTGGATGGCTTTATCTATGAAGGCACCGGCAACTACGGCGAATCGGACCTGCGCAAAACAGAACTGAAAACCGGGAAAGTGGTGCTGCAGCACAAAATGGACGCAAGATATTTTGGCGAAGGCATTACGGTGATGAATGGAAAGATCTACCAGCTTACCTATAAAGAACGCACCGTTATTGTCTACGACCAAAAGACGATGAAACAGTTACAGACCTTTCCCCTGTTCACCAACGAAGGCTGGGGCATGACCAATGATGGCAAGCATATCATCTTCAGCGACGGCTCGGTAAATATTTATTTCGTGGATCCCAATACTTTTAAAGAAGTAAAACGCATCAGCGTATCTGACAACTACGGGCCGGTAAGCAATATCAACGAACTGGAGCTGATCAACGGCTTTATCTACTCCAACCAATGGCAAACAGACTATATACTGAAGATAGATACAGCATCGGGCAAAGTAGTTGCACAGGCTAACCTCACTAACCTCCGCGCACAAGCAGGGATACCTCCGGTCAACCAACGCACCGACGAAGGCGATCCCGAATACCTCAATGGCATAGCCTATGACAAAGCGGGCAACCGCATATTCATCACCGGCAAATACTGGCCGAAATTGTTTGAAGTGAAGCTGGATAATTGAGCATATTAACAATATAAACAGACCCTGATCGTTAAATGTTCTAACAACCATTCTTATGAACCTAAAAGCAATAGCGTTTATAGCTGCACTGCCTCTCTCCTCTATAGCGCAGGAGCTCAATTTCGGCGTACACCTCAACCCCACATTAACAGTACCCATCATCGACGGGGCCTCCACGTTTGACAAAGAGATAGGCCGCAGGCAAAGGATAGGTTATAACATGGGAGCCAACATCAATTATAAGAATGGGCCTGTCAGTGTAGAAACCGGGGTGAATGTAGTTAACAAAGCAGTGCAATTTCGCCAGCATATAATAGACGTATACGCTGGCGGGAGCAGTTATTATTACACGAGGTTTACAGGTACCGGCACTGAAGTTCCGTTGCTCTTAGGCTACCGTGCTTTTCATAACACCGGCAAGAATCCGTACGACTTTTACATACAGGCTGGCGGCAGCTATGAATTTTTCTCAAACAATGGCATCGCCGGCGGCTCGCGCGTATATGCAGATGGCAGTGTAGCTATCAACACAGGTTCGCCGGGATATATCCCGTGGGAGAATTATGAATGGTTCAATGCGGTCGTTGGTTTTAAGATCAACACCATTGTTAAGAAAGTGGGACTTATTGATTACGGCATGACCTACCATCTTCCCTTTGAATATGCAGGGCCTTACCGAACCACCGCAGAAGTTATTTCAACTAGCGGCTCCCATACTTATTCAGGTACCTTCCGTCCCATCCTTTCTTACCTTGATTTGAAGCTGTGTTATTATTTCCTGAACTACAACAAAGGCTTCAGCCGCATCAAATACCGCAAGACGAGCTGATAATCAAGCACATACCCAACAGCACGGATACCGAAATACCGCATAGGTGGTATTGAATTCCGGTCAGGCAATTAAGAAATTTGCTGGAAAGAGAGCATCCTATATATGGATAAGGACCTTACTGTTTACCCCATCCCGGCAGGAAACGAACTGCATGTGTTCTCCTCCGGAAATATCCTGTTCATCAAGATCATGGACATGAGTGGCAATGTCATATACAACCGGGTGGCGGCGCAGGGCAATAAGCATGTTGTAGACATCAGGCAGCTACCTGCAGCTACCTATATAGTAGAAGCGGCCTTCGACGATGATCGCAAAGGCCGCTCGATATTCGTAAAAATGTAGCCTGTTGTTATTCCTCTGAGACAGCGAGGATGTAATCAAAAGTTCCTTCTTCGCTGATAGAGTACGGCGCACCGCCCTTTACAGCATAGGGACCATTGGCATCCCAGCCGAAACCAAACAGGTAGTACTTGCCCGGCTTCAGGTTGGTAAATGTAGCTACGGGTTTGCCGTTCACACTTACGCAGCGTGCAGAATCATCGTATGGTCCTGTAGGTTTATCGTGGGTGTTGTACTTAAAATATATCATGCAGCTGTCGATATTCCTGCTATGGTGTTGCGGTGTTACACTCAGCGTTGCGTTCTTCTCTTTGCGTTCGCAAGAGACAA
>CAMPKG010000405.1 GCA_946887085.1 uncultured Sphingobacteriales bacterium | reverse complement strand
GGATAGAAAACAGTTTCAAGATCATGGTAGCCATCAGCCCGTCGTGCAGTGACGTATAATCCGATATTGATCTTGCAGTTAGGAAATGAAAGCATAGAGAGTGCGGTAAAATTATCTGTATTTTTGAAAACCATAGGTCTAATTGTACCTTAAAGCCGAATGAAAGAAGTTATCAGACTGGCAGACATCAAAAAGAGCTATTACCTGGGCAGGCAGGAATTGCCTGTACTGAAAGGCATAGACCTGCTCATCAACGAGAATGAGTATGTAGCCCTGATGGGTCCTTCAGGTTCGGGTAAGTCTACCCTGATGAACATCATAGGCTGTCTTGATTCGCCGACGGGGGGCCACTACATTCTTAACGGCAAGGACGTAAGCCGGATGGACGATGACGAGCTGGCAGGTGTACGTAACAACGAGATCGGTTTCGTCTTCCAGCAATTCAACCTGCTGCCAAGGTTGACGGCCTGGGAAAACGTGGCACTGCCATTGATATATGCGGGCATAGGCAAAAAGGAGCGGGAAGAAAGGGCGAGGGCGATACTGGAAAAAGTAGGGCTGGCAGACCGCGCACATCATAAACCCAATGAACTTTCGGGCGGACAAAGCCAGCGTGTAGCCATCGCCCGTGCACTGGTGAACGATCCATCGATCATCCTGGCCGACGAACCTACCGGCAATCTCGATTCGAAAACCTCTGTAGAGATCATGGAGCTGTTTGGTAAGATACACGACGGCGGTAACACCGTAGTGCTGGTAACGCACGAAGAAGACATCGCTAACTATACACACCGGGTAGTGAGAGTGAGGGATGGTATCGTGGAAAGTGATAAGAGGAAAGAAATGGTAACTCAATAAATATCCAAGTCTCATCGCCGCATGAACGCAAAAAGAATTACAACGACCATTATCAGCGCGTTCATCCTGATGCTGTTTGCATTGTATGATAACTTTCCTATCCTTACCAGCGATACAGGCACTTACATAGTCAGCGGGTTCACCATGACACCACCTGTTGACCGTCCTATATTTTACGGATTGTTCTTAAGGCTTACCTCATTGGGCGCTTCAGTATGGCTGACAGTTTTTTTTCAATGCCTGCTGCTGGCTTATGTGCTGATAAAATTTATGCGCAAGCTGGTACCCGCAGTAACTAACCTGCAATTGCTTGGGTTGGTATTGTTCACGTCTGTATTTACTATCTGCGGCTGGTTTGCAGGCCAGCTGATGCCGGATATTTTTACGTCTATACTTGTTTTATCTGTCACCACTTACCTGGTATTTGTAAATACACAACGGGAGAAGGTTTTGCTCCTGGCCGTCATTTTTTTTTCGGTATTGATGCACAATTCGAATTTTATGGTGCTAACGCTCTTTGCTGTATTATACCTCCTGTTTACCATAGTTCGCAAAACGGGTAAGGGGTTGAAGCACACGTTGCCGCTGTTTTTCATCAGTCTTTTGTCGTGGCTGGCATTCTGCACCAGCAATGCCCTGGGTGGCAATGAGTTTACTGCATCGCGGTCTACACATGTGTTTGTGATGGGCAAGCTGGTGGAAAGCGGGGTGCTAAAAACCTATCTCGATAGAGCCTGCCCTGAAAGGAACTACAAGATCTGCGCTCACATCAATGAGCTGCCGCTCGCGGCCTGGCAGTTTCACTGGGATGCTGCCAGTCCTTTGCAAAAAGAGGGCGGCTGGGATGCGAACAAAGAAGAGTATAACACCATCATCGCCGATATTTTCTCAAGGCCGAAGTACTATCCGTACATAGCCTACAAGAGTATTGAAGCAACAGCCAGGCAGCTGGCATTGTTTCATATCGATAGCTGGTATACCCTGCCGTGGATGAAGTTTGATGAAGAATCATCGCCCTACAAAGCGATCGAAAAGTATTTTCCTCACGAGCTGAACCAACTTAAGGTATCAAGACAAAATACCAAAATACTGGACATCGGGTTCTATGATAACATGTTTGCCATAGTGGTGATCGTATCCTGCATCGCGGTACTATTCACTATACCGGCGCCACTCAAAAAACAGTTCTTTATTTTAGCAGCATGTATAGGGGTTATGATCTTGCTGAATGCTTTTGTTACTGCCGTATTATCGTCGGTAAACAGCAGGTTCAACGCCCGGGTTAGCTGGCTGATACCTTTTGTGAATGTGCTCATGCTGTTGAAAATCTCCCGGTATTACCGAGAGGTATCTGAAAAACGCTAAACTTTGTGAAATGAAATACTTTACGTTATTCGCAGTATTTGGTGTTTTATGTCTTGCCGGCTCAAAAGACAAGAGCATTCGAGTCGACGAAGTGAAATCCGGTAGGCAGCTTGACAACGCAAAAGAAGCAACGTTCGAATTTTTCTTTGAGAATAGGACACCTTCAATTGATTTAAGGTCAGGCGCTGCAGCTAGCGATATATTGTTGGAAACTGATTCTTTCATCTACTTCGGCTATGTATCTCATGACGTTGTATTTAAATTTCATAAAGTCCAGACTGAAGAGGTTCTAACCAAGTTCCCCTTGTACAAAACTGTTACTTCCGATTCTATCAGGAGAATAGCTGCTACTGTTTTTTGGAGAAAATACCCGCCATCCACATG
>CAMPKG010000404.1 GCA_946887085.1 uncultured Sphingobacteriales bacterium | reverse complement strand
ATCAATGAAAAAACATTTTACGCTGCTATGCGGCGGGCTAAGCCTTTATGCCACCGCTCAACCTTTCAAAGACGCCGACATCATCATCAGGCATGTAAACGTGGTGCCTATGAACAATGAAACCGTATTATCCAACCAGGTTGTATGTATTGACGATGGCAGGATCAGCTATATTGGTTCCGACAACAAACGTAAGCTGAAGACCAGGGCGCAGGTGGTGGATGCTAAAGGTCAATACCTGATGCCGGGCCTGGCAGAGATGCACTGTCACCTGCCGGATGAAAAAGCAGTAGCCCGTTTCTTTGACCTGAATCTTGCCGCAGGCGTAACCGTGTTGCGCTCTATGCGCGGCAAAGACTGGCACCTGAAATATAAGGAAGCTAAGCCGCGTCAGCCGAAAATATACCTTGCCGCACCCGTACTTCCGTGGGATACGGTTATTACTGCAGCCTATGCGCATGATCTTGTTAAGGGTTATAGAGAAAAAGGGTTCGACCATCTGAAAATACTCGCGATCAAAGACAGCAATTCATTCAGGGAGATCATGCAGGCAGCAGCAGAATATGATATGCCCGTATGCGGCCACATGCTATGGAACGTCGGCTATGAAACAGTGCTGAACAGTGGCTACAGTTCACTCGAGCATCTCGACTGGCAGCTGGAAGTTTATGACAGTAGTGAGGAGTATTATAACAGGTACCTCGACCTCGCGCGGAAAAACAATACTTACTTCTGCCCGACCTTCGACTATTACCGGGTAGTGTTCAGGCAAATACCGGAGGAACAATTGCTGCAAAGAAGTGGTATGCAGTACTTACCAGACTCCGTGAAGCAACAATGGACTGAACGCTTTGCCGCATCTGCAAAAAGACAGGGGCCGGAAGCGCTTGGAAAAACCAAAAAGACCGCCGCCATAGCCGACGAAAAGAAACTGAAGATGGTAAAGCAAATGTCGGATAGAAACATGGGCCTGTTGATAGGTGCAGACCCTGAAATATTTGCAGTGCCAGGTTTTGGAATTATTGAGGAAATGAAAGCATTTAAAGAAGCAGGGTTAAGCAACTACAAGGTGCTCGCGGCCGCTACTGTGACTGCGGCTAAATATTTGCATGCCGATAAAGAATGGGGAACGGTGGAAAAGGGTAAATGTGCCAATTGCATATTGCTGGCCAGGAACCCGCTGGACGATATTACAGCAGTGTCGGAAGTGAAAGGCGTGTTCCTGAATAAGAGTTATTATTCTGAGCAAGAGTTGAAAGCAGCTTTGAATTAAGAAAGTGGGCCGGGAGCAACCTGGCCCACTGTAATTAACCATCTATATTTCACACACTAGGCATTTAAAGCTATTCAGTCTATCTTTACCTATGTCATGAAACACGTGAGCTACCTGGTATTATTTATTTTACTCCCTACTGTGCTATTTGCACAAAAGCCACTCACCCCCGAAGCAACAAAAGTGCGGGATGCCTACGAATGGTTGCTGAAACAATCCAACCTGCCGGAGAATCAATTATTGTTTATCAGGTCATTTCCTGACAACAAGGATGCATTTATCGAAACGTTTACGCCACATACGTTCGACCAATTATATTTTCAGCGTGATGTTTACCTGGCGAAGTACCACGAGTTTGGCAAAATGTATCCTAAGCAGGTATTGGCAAAAAGTATTGAGATAGGTAGGAAGCTGCACGTGGCAGATGGTCCTGCGGCGGAGATACAAAAGTCGATCATGGAGATCGCTAACAGTCATCCCGCTGCCCTCGTTGCGGAAATGAAAGGACTTGGTAAAAAGGAACGTTTGGCCTTAGTAACGTTCATAGCCGATGTGAAAGACCATAATAGCTATCCACAGTACCAGCAACTGATAGACAAGCTGGTGAAAATCGAAGCAACCAACATCGCCGACATGCTTATAGAAGCACGTGATGTAAGAATGAGACAAGCGCAATAACTTCGCACCGCTTGAATACAATTTACCTACTACTTGGCAGTAATGAAGGCGACCGGAAAAACTGGTTGCGGCAAGCTGTTGATGCGTTGAACGCAAAGGCTGGGGAAGTTGTACAGCTTTCTGCCTTATATGAAACGGCAGCCTGGGGGCTCGAAGATCAGCCGGATTTTTTGAACCAGGCGGTCCAGGTAAATACTTTGCTGGACTCGCGACAGCTTTTAGAAGTGGTTCAATCAATAGAGCAGGACCTTGGCCGGCAGCGTGTAGTAAAATGGGGACAGCGAACTCTGGATATCGATATCCTGTTTTTCAACAGAGAAATGATCGACAATCCGGAACTCAAAGTGCCTCATCCCCACCTGCAGGAGCGCCGTTTTGCCCTACAGCCGCTGGCAGAAATAGCGCCTGCATTGGTCCATACTGTTTTTAACAAAACAATAGCAACACTGCTGGACGAATGCCCCGATCCGCTGGAGGTGCGCAGGATGCCCGATTAGCAAGACTTTCAGCAATTTTTCTTCATACAGCAGGTTCAAATGCCGCTTCATCTTAATTTATTTGCTTATTTCAAACGTATTTGATAAAAAGCTTGCATATCTGTTTTAGTTTTTTTAACTTCCATATCGTAAATTCGCAGTCCTTTTATAAAGGCCTCAATTATAATC
>CAMPKG010000403.1 GCA_946887085.1 uncultured Sphingobacteriales bacterium | reverse complement strand
TGGACCAAGGCAAACAGTCCTTACATTGTTACAGGTCATCTGCTTGTTGATACTTTCGCAAAACTTACGATCGAGCCAGGTGTAGAGGTGCGCGTCGGCAGCAATTTTAATTTTTTCGTTAGCGGTGAGTTTGATGCAGTAGGGTCTGCAACGGACCCTATCAAATTTACCTCATCATTATCCAACCCAGCTATTGGAAGTTGGAAAGGTATTGAGTTTAAAATGGCAAAACAAACCGATACTATCCAGATTCATTATTGCCATGTTGAATATGCTAAAGACTTCCTTCGTGCAAATGATAGAAATCTCAGTATCGTCGGGTGTGATTTTTCTAATATACAACTTGTCGCCATGCTTCAGGGTGGGCAGTTTGTCGTTGCCGACAATACCATTAACAATTGTGGTGCAATAGCTTTGGGATCAATGAATGGGGAAGTTGCGCGTAATAAATTTTCACACCCCATATACCCTCAAAAGTCCTTATACATCAATGGAGTGTACAAACTTATAGATAATTATTTTGCGTACGGCGGGGGATTTGGAACGAGTAACGGAGAGATACTTGAGGCAACAGGCAATAAATTTTATCACAATGCAATGGCGGATTTAGGCAATAATCTGACTATTCACAAGTTTAGCAGTAACGTGTTCGCTTACAACGACCTGGCAATGTACATAAGACAACCCGTAGGTGTCATTTCTTACAATACATTTAAACACAATAAAGTTGCAATAAATTTTGATCACGGCTGGGATAAGACCCGCCTCGAACATAACTGTTTCGACAGCATAAGCGATTATTTTATCAAGTTCGATTTTACCGGCGATAATATTGATTGTTCGAACAATTACTGGGGGACAACTGACTCTGCGGTGATACGCAGTAAAATGCATGACTACTACATCGATTTTGTAAACGCGAAGGTTATGTATATGCCCGTAGCGACCACCGCCGGTCAATCTTGCCAGAGTGTGCCATCGTTAACGGTAAATGATGCACAAAAAAATGCCATAGCTATCAATGTATATCCAAATCCTTTTTCGTCATCTTTTTCGATAGCTTCCGCCGGTACATCTATTGTCAGGGTTGTAGTTTATAATTTATTCGGCGAAAAGATATTATCCGCGGACGGTGCAAAGAAAGAGAAAGTGAAGGTGAAAATGACACAGTACCCGCCCGGCCAATATATTTACTGGGTGGAGTATGTCGATGGTAATACAGAAACAGGTCGCGTAACTAAACAGTAGTTGACGGGATTTTTATTGTGTTTGGCGGTTCAAACCGTATTTAAGGTTTCTTAAGAATCGGGGCTTGCAAACTTTGCAATGCCCTGTTATTTTTATTGTCTCAACTGAACACTATGTACAAAAATGCGATAAGCTGGTTCGAAATACCTGCAACTGACCTTGACAGAGCCCAGAAATTCTATGAAACGATCCTTGGCATCACACTAACCAAAATGGATTTCCCCAACATAAAGATGCGCATGTTTCCCGTTGACGATCCTATGGGAGTAGGAGGTGCCATCGTGGATAGTGGTGGCTTTCACAAGCCGTCGGCTACAGATGGGCCCCTGGTATACCTGAATGCAAACCCGGACGTGCAAACAGTATTGGACAAAGTCGCCGGCGCGGGAGGAACAGTCATAGTTCCCAAATCAGAGATATCACCTGAATATGGTCATATCGGCGTGTTCATTGATACCGAAGGAAACCGCGTAGCGCTGCATTCGATACCTGCTCAGAAGTAATTCCATGTATAAAAAAGACCGTCCCGCATTCGCGGGACGGTCAGAACAAATATACTAGTTGTTCCTTCTTAATTAGTGTTTGAACCAATAACCCAGGCTAAACAGGTAGCTTACATTACGTGAGCTGTTATTAGCTGCTGCAGGAGCAGACTGAGTAGAAGCCAGGTTTGGTGCAAAAGCATCGCCCATAATATCGCGCAGGCCGGCGTCTACACCACCACGAATGAACCAACCGCTGGGAAATTCATAACCCAGGTTACCCACGAGGCCATAGTCCATGCGTTTTACATGGTCGCCAGGCTGGTTGCCTATTTGCAGTGTTTTGTCATCTTCAAAAGTCTGGCCTGGTACGTCTTCGCCATCGATAGTAGTCTTATACTTGAATTCAGTGTTGGCTGCCAGCAGAGCTGCTGCATAACCACCAGCACCCAGTACCAGGTTGCCGCGGCCTACTCCAAAACGATACGTGAATATTACAGGAGCCTCGAGATAATGAAGGGCCAGTTTGTCCTTGATCTTCAATTCATGGTCACCGTCCGGCATCTGCATCTCAGAGCTGCGCTGCTGAAGACCACCTTTCATAATATACATAAGTCCCGGTTGCAAAGTCAGGTTGTTTGCAAGGCAGATATCTACAAGGCCACCTGCGTGATAACCTACTTTTGCTTGGTTGGCAACAGTTTCTCCCTGGTATTGGTCGATATTTTGGTTCAAATTCACACCACCAACCAGTCCGAAACGTGCTTGAGCGTTTGCGCTATTAGAGAATGCTAAAACAATCATTGACGCGCCTAGAATACATAGCTTTTTCATAAATTCCATTTTTTGTTCTGAATACCTTCATAAAAATGCCGTGCCACATAGGGCAGCGCCGCAAGGGGCTATGGAGCACTATTTACGCT
>CAMPKG010000402.1 GCA_946887085.1 uncultured Sphingobacteriales bacterium | reverse complement strand
AAGAATAATAAGGCGGGAACATATTGAATGTGGCCACCCCGTATTTCTGCTGGTTTATAGTTAAGGTAGGGTCTTGTATATTGCTGAATTGCGCACCGCCCTGGAGGACACAAAGCGGAACATTGACATCAAAAAACAACCTGCGTGAAACATGCCAGTTGATCCTCGGGATGATAAAGCCGCGGATGCCGGTATTGGTCTCGGTGGTGGGGTAGGCGCTTGTAACATATGGTACAGTTTTGAACCGTTCGTAATAGGCGCTGCCGGCTATGCCTATTGAGGGCTGAACTTTAAAGTTCTTCTTTTTGAAGAGCGCATATTGATACTCGTAACGCAGCGCTATGGATGTAGCAGTGATCTGCGATCCCGCCGTGGTGATGTTGCCGATGGGAGGATAGTTGACGATATACTTATCGCGTTTGCGGCGCACGGATAGATCCGATAATTCTATTTCATGAAAATTTCCCTTCACCGTGCGGCTGCGGAAAGCGAAGGAAGGCTGGATAAACCTGTCTTCGGAGAACTCATGTGTCCGCGATGCAGAGCCTGTCCTGGCACTACCGGGGAAGATTGTGTTGTTGTAGATCTTAAAAGCATAGCGCGGCGCTATGCCTACATGTTTTTTGATCAATTCCTCTACATTGCTGCCCGGTGCTTCGCTGCCGGTATTTTGATTTTTGGAGACGTCTAATTTAATGTTCTCTGTTTCGTTGTTAGTGCGGTCGGCTTTTTTGGGCTGTGCATAAGTCTGCGTTACTGTTAAAAACAACAGCAGGGTGGTAGTGGCTATCTTCATGCAACTATAACGATAAGAGGCTGAAATTATTACCTGGCAATGAATACAGGCACATCTACCATATGGCGTACCGAGTTGATAGTTTCTCCGAAGATCCAGTCACTTATATTTTTGTGCCCATGGCTGCCCACTATCAGCAGGTCGCAATTTTTCTCTTTCATGATGCGTGCAATTTCTTTCGCCCGGTTCTTAAAGCCGAGTAAACCTTCTGCTTTGTAACCCCGCTCCGTTAAAAAGTTGACATAGTTCTGCAGGTGTTCTTTGTCCTTAATGGTTTCATAGTCCCGTGCCTCGTCTTCCATCATACGTGCCTGCGCGCTTTCTACAATATGTATCAATGTATATTCGGTGTTTCTGTCGCCGAGCTGTATGGCATATTGGATCACGCGTTCGTCTTTATTGCTGTAGTCAACTGCCAGCGCTATGCGGTGGAACGGTTTGGAAACTGTGGTGTGTAATGCGTCCATAGAAATGTCTTTATGTACATTGATGTTAGCCTCTCTTCTTTGTAACCTGAACGGATGGAAGATGGTAACAATAAGCATTACAACCAGACCAACTTCACCCCCCACTATCAGCGCCTTTAGTAAAATACTATCGGTGGCTCCCATCCAGTCGAGCGCAGTTTCGTAAACCAGTTTCAGGTTCAGTGTTACGATCACCAGCGCTATCAGCCATGCGAAAGATCTTGTGAGTTTGCCGATGACAAATTTACCCATACGCTTTTTATCACTCACAAAATGTATCAGGGGTATCACAGCAAAAGCCAGCTGCATGCTCAGCAGCACCTGGCTGAACACCAGCATGCTGTCCACCATTTCTTCACCCATGATGAGTATGACAAGTACAGCGGGGACGATAGCGAGTAATCGTGTCAGTAAACGTCTCGCCCATGGATTGATGCGCAGGCGCAGGTAACCCTCCATAACTATCTGCCCTGCAAGCGTACCGGTAACGGTGGAACTTTGTCCTGCTGCTATCAATGCTATGGCAAACAAGTGTGATGCCCAGGTGTTGCCTACCATTGGTGCAAGTAGCTGATGCGCATCTTTTAATGCGGCTACATTCTGTTTACCTGCGGTGTAAAAAACTGCGGCTGCAAGTATCAGTATCGCAGCATTGACGAAGAGCGCCAGGTTAAGAGCGACAGCACTGTCTATGGTATTGAACTTTATCGCTTTTTTTATCGACGCATCATCGCGATTGATCTTACGGGTTTGCACCAGGGCAGAGTGGAGGTAGAGATTGTGCGGCATTACCGTTGCACCGATGATACCGATAGCGATGTAGAGCGCAGTATTGTTTGGGATAGATGGCACAAAGCCTTGGGCTATCTCGCCGAGATCTGGTTGTGCGAATAACATCTCCAGCAAAAAGCATGAACCTATGATCGCGACGAGTGCAATGATAAAGGCTTCCATCTTGCGCATGCCTAACCTCTGCAGGTAGAGCAGCAGTAGCGTATCGGCGAAGGTGATGAGCACACCCCATATTAATGGAATACCCAACAACAGGTTCAAACCGATAGCCATACCTAATACTTCAGCAAGGTCGCAGGCGGCAATGGCAATCTCTGCCAATACATATAATATAAAGTTGACGCCCCGCGGGTAGGTTTCGCGGTTGGCTTGTGCCAGGTCTTTGCCTTGTACTATACCCAGCCTTGCGCTCAGCGATTGCAGCAGCAGGGCCATGATATTACTCATGAGCAGCACCCAAAGCAGTTTATAACCAAACTGGCTGCCGCCTGCCAGGTCGGTTGCCCAGTTGCCGGGATCCATGTAGCCCACACTTACCAGGTAAGCCGGGCCGAAGAAAGCTGCTATCCGCCGCCATGGGCTTCGTTTTGAGGCAGGGTCGATAGAAGAGTGA
>CAMPKG010000401.1 GCA_946887085.1 uncultured Sphingobacteriales bacterium | reverse complement strand
AGTATCGATAGCTTAATAAACATGTTTTCAACAAAAGCCGGGGTTGTTAAAACTCCGGCTTTTTTATTAACAACCATCGAAAACCCTAATTATTATATTTGTCAGGTACCAATAATTATCCATGTCCTTGTTATCAATATTGCTACAGGCAGATACTGCGGCCGCTGCACTGGCGGAAACAGCTGCAACAGAGGAGATATCGCTTTGGTATCTGTTGAAGGAAGGCGGTGTGCTGATGATACCCCTGTTCATCTGTTCCATCATACTGGTGTATATTTTTGTCGAACGTCTCGCGGTAATACGTAAAGCCGGGGAGATAGATGGCAATTTCATGTCGCGCATACGCGAACATATAACTACCGGGAACATGCAGGGTGCCCGCTCCCTGGCCAGAAATACGCACGGGCCGGTTGCCCGCATGATCGATAAGGGGATAAGCCGCATAGGCAAGCCCATAGACCATATTGAAAAATCGATGGAGAATACAGGCAAGCTGGAAGTATACCAGATGGAAAAAAACCTGTCGGCACTTTCCACAATAGCGGGTATCGCGCCTATGTTCGGTTTCCTTGGCACTATTGCGGGTATGATCATACTCTTCTTCGATATCCAGCACAAAGGTTTCTCTTTGGAGAATATAGCAGGCGGTATTTACACTAAGATGGTGACGTCTGCTGTAGGACTGATCATCGGCCTGCTGGCTTACGTGGCACATAACTACCTGAACGCACAGATCAATAAGAACGTAAATAAGATGGAAACTGCTTCGGTAGAATTCCTGGATATATTACAAGAGCCGGCACATTAGTATGAACCTGAGAAAGCATTTAAGGAACTCACCTGAAACGCACTCATCTGCGCTGAACGATATATTGTTCATTCTGCTGCTGTTCTTCCTCATCATATCTACCCTTGCCAACCCCAACGTCATCAAACTATCGATCCCAAAGGCCCAAAGCGATACTAAAGCCAAGCAAACTGTAGTCGTATCTATCAATCCTGCGCAACGCTTTTATGTAGGCACGCGGGCTGTGTCGCAGGAAGACCTGCAGGACGCCATTTCAGCCGTTGTCAGGAAATCACAGGATGCCGAACCAACCGTCGTAATTAATGCCGATAAGCAAGCCGATGCAGAAAGCATCGTCACCGTGATGAAAGCTGCAAAAGCACTTAATCTGCGTACTGTACTGGCAGTAGATAAAGAATAGATTCTTCCGCTTATTTTTGTTGCAAAGCGCACATCATCAGTTCTCTTGCATCCATATTAGCTTCACCCATCGAATACCTGAAAGGCGTTGGTCCGCAGCGCGGCGAAATGCTGCGCAAAGAATTGGAGATAGCGACCTTCGAGGATCTGCTCTATCATTATCCCTACCGCTATTTCGACAGGTCGCGTGTAGACAAGATCGCGGGCATCAACCAGAATACGGAATGGGTGCAGTTGGTAGGCACCGTCATCAATATCTACGAGGAAGGCGCGGGCCGTAAGCAAAGGCTGACGGCAGAGGTTTACGACGATACAGGGAAGATAGAACTGATATGGTTCCAGGGGGCGCAGTGGATGAAGAAATCGCTAAAGGATAATGAGCGCTATATAGTCTTTGGCAAGGTTTCTTTCTTTAACGGTGTGCCGAATATAGCCCATCCCGAAATGGAATTGCTGAGCGCAGATACGGCAGTTGCCAGTATGCAGCCAGTTTATCCCACCACTGAAAAACTCAAGGCTAAAGGCATCAGCAACCGATCATTCGCCAAGATCACGCAAAGCCTTTTTGAGAAAGTAAGTCCCGGCGATATACCGGAAATACTACCCTCACATATTCTTGCGCAATACCGCCTCTGCAGCCGGTACCAGGCCATCCGCTGGATACATTTCCCCGACAGTGAGGAACATATGCAGGCGGCACGATACCGGCTGAAATGGGAAGAGCTGTTTGCCTCGCAACTGAAGATAGCACAGCTGCGCCTGCAGCACACGATACAACGTGGGTGGAAGTTTGAGAAAGTGGGAGAAAATTTCAATGACTTCTATGAAAAGTATCTGCCGTTCAAATTAACGGGCGCACAAAAACGCGTGCTGAAAGAAATAAGGCATGATACCGCTACAGGCAAGCAGATGAACCGTTTGTTGCAAGGTGATGTAGGCAGCGGTAAAACGATCGTTGCGGTGATGTCTATGCTGCTGTCGATGGACAATGGTTTCCAGGCGTGTTTGATGGCGCCTACGGAGATATTGGCGCAACAGCATTACCAGAGCATAAAGAGCATGCTCGAAGAAATGCAGATACCGGTGGCATTTTTAACGGGCAGCGTAAAAGGGAAAGACCGTAAAGAAGTATTGAAAGGGCTGGCTGATGGATCGATACCTGTTGTTGTTGGCACGCATGCACTGATCGAAGAAAGCGTACAGTTCAAAAACCTTGGGCTTGCAGTTATCGACGAGCAGCACAGGTTTGGTGTAGGCCAGCGCGCAAGGCTTTGGGCTAAAAACGAAACTGCACCGCATGTGCTGGTGATGACGGCAACACCGATCCCCCGGACACTGGCAATGACACTCTATGGCGATCTTGATGTATCGGTCATCGACGAACTGCCACCGGGGCGGCAGGAAATCAAAACTGTTCATCGCAACGAAATGCGCCGGGCTCATGTAATGGACTTTATCAAAACAGAAA
>CAMPKG010000400.1 GCA_946887085.1 uncultured Sphingobacteriales bacterium | reverse complement strand
ACTGACCAAGCATAATATCGGACCTCAGCAAAACAGCATCCAGGTTGTTTTGATCGTATTGTTCCATTTCATCCAGCGCTTTCAGCGCTTGGCCGTATTTTTGGGCATTGGTCAGTATTTCCGCCTTTAATAATAAAACAGAGCCTGAAAATGGATAATAAGTGCGGGCTATATCGCAGGCCAACAGAGCCTGCTCTTCGTTATTGTTCTGGGAATAGTATTCGATAACACGTTCAAACTCCTCCTCTTCTAAAATATTGACAGCGTCACCATTCTTTACCTCTTCGTACCGTTGCAGTAGTTCATCCAGCGAGTTCCATTCATCATCCAGAAAATCATCATCAAACATAGCGTACTATTTATCCAAAGTTAACAAATTAGTATGCCAGTGGTTAGGGGGTTGTGTTAAGACACTGTAAAAATGCACAGGTTATTCACAAATAAAAAACGCTTCGAGTTTGGCTCTCGAAGCGTCTCATTTTAAATAAGTTATAATTTTAGTTAACTTTAAGTATAAGGCTATATGTCGCAGCCGTATCTGTAGTTATTGTGTGGAACATGCTGCCGGTTACCGTTTGTGATTTGAACACATCCCAACCTTTTGCGTATATATAGTAATCGCCGCGTTTCAGGTTGGTAAAAGTTACAATTGGTGGTTTTTGATCCTCCAGCGACAGCCAGGCGGAATCATCAAACTTGCCTGTTGTATCGATTCTGGCGTTGTATTTAATAAACACTTGCGCGCTGTCTATATCAACACCGTTGTGATTTGGAGTGATCCTCAGATTGGCAACACCACCTTTTCCACCCACAGGGTTTGTATTTGAAGGAAGTACGACGTTGTCGCTTGATCTGTTACAGCTAAATATTCCTATAGCTATCACAGCCAATGGTAGCATTGTCCTTAACCTGGCAAACTTCATAAGTATCCGATTTAGAAGTTTTGAAGATACAAAACCTTTATAAAATATTCATTTCCCGGCCCGCGGAATTATTTTGCCCGTTCACTCACCTCGATGACATCGCTGGGGCCGCTTTCATTCCAAAGCCTGTCAAAGGCAGTGACCACATATTTTAATGAGGTCGCCCTGGGAGGAGAAACGTCCAGGAGCTCAGTGGAGGATTGTACTTTAATGATCCTGTCATTGCGTCGAAGATCGACCGGCTCGTTGTCAACAAAGCGGTAAACGGCATAGCAACGGGTGTCCCGGTCATTTTTTGCAGGTTTCCATTCTATGTGGTTGCCCTCTGACTGAACCCGGACCTTCAACGACGATGGAGTTTTTGGGGGAATGCTGTCGATCCATTTCATCATCGGAGGGAAAGCCGGATATGCACTGATCTTTTCGATGCTATCCTGGATAGGTATCCTGATCTTCTTAAAGTTTGACGCGCTGTATAGTGAGTATCCGGGGTTACGGGACGTGCGGCGGATATCGCGTATCTGCCAAAGCAACTCCCGGGTGCTTGTCCATGGCCCTTTCTTTGCATCGAGCATGCGATACACGCCAAGGCCGTAATACACATGACGGCCATAACTGTGCCTTTCCCACCATGGTAGCAGCACCTCAAATGGCGCAGCCCGATGGCCGTGTTCCCAGTAAAGCTGCGGCAGAACATAGTCGATCCAGCCTTTTTTCATCCACAAAACCACATCGGCATAGAGGTCGTCGTAGTTAGTTTGGCCGCCGCGGGTAGCAGACCCTTCGGGATCTTTACTTGCGTTGCGCCATACGCCAAATGGGCTAATACCTAGCTTGACATAGGGCTTGCTGCTGCGCATGCGCGCATGCAGTGCGGAAACAAAGGTGTTGACATTATCCCTGCGCCAATCGTCCTTGTTTGTAAAAGCATTTTTGTAGCGGGCGTAGCTTTTATGGTCGCCAAATTCCTGCCCTGCTATTCTATAAGGATAGAAATAATCATCAAGATGTACCGCATCGATATCGTAACGTTTCACTACATCCATAATTATATTCAGCACATAATCCCTTGCATCCGGTATCCCGGGGTCGAGCTGCGATTTGCCGCCATAACTAACCAGCCATTCGGGATGTATTCTTGAAACGTGTCCCGCGGGATTGGGATTTTTCTTAGCGTCGGTGAGCACACGGAAAGGGTTGAACCAGGCATGAAACTCCATATTCCTCTTATGTGTTTCCTCGATCATGAATTGCAATGGGTCGTAAAAAGGAGAAGGGGCAGCTCCCTGCTTGCCCGTCAGAAACCTGCTCCAGGGCTCCGCTGCGGATTCGTAGAATGCATCAGCTGCCGGCCGGATCTGTACGATCACCGCATTACAGCCCATACCTTTCAGGTCGCCGATCATCCTGATAAACTCTTGTTTTTGCTGGTCTACAGGCAAACCCTGTTTGGAAGGCCAATCGATATTAGAGACAGTTGCTATCCAGGCTGCGCGAAATTCCCTTTTAGGCGATTGGGCAAATGCAGACATCTTAACCACAACGCAAGCTAGGATCAATACCAAACGATACATGAGCAAATCAAGATTTGAGGCCGTAAAGATAAAGGTATGGCCTACGCAAAAAGCAAAAAAAAAAGCCGGCCAAAACTGGCCGGCTGTGTATTTATAGTAATGTTATGTTTATTCTTCTGTTTTCTTTTTCCTTGCAGTTTTTTTGGCAGGCTTTTCTTCGCCCTCCACCACGGGTCTG
>CAMPKG010000399.1 GCA_946887085.1 uncultured Sphingobacteriales bacterium | reverse complement strand
GCTATATAATTGTCGATATCGATATCCACGACGCAGAAGCTTACGAAGAATATAAAAAGCTGACGCCGGCTACCTTAAAGCTTTACGATGGCCGCTTTGTGGTACGTGGTGGGCAGGCATCAATACTTGAGGGCGAATGGCAGCCGAAGCGGCTGGTGGTCCTGGAATTTCCTACCGTACAGCGGGCGCGCCAATGGTGGGATTCGCCCGAATATCGCCCTGCCCGCGAACTGCGTCAACGTATTGCACATACCAGTATGATTGTGGTGGAGGGATTTCCAGGTTGATCTGGCATTCTTTTAGTATGCTGTAGTGGCGTATGCGACTTACGTTTTATGTCTTTTTAGTGTTTTATTGCTGCCTGCCTTTTTTGTCTGTGGCAATTCCCGATTCGTCCGGTTTGAAGCGACAGTATGATTTTTCGCAGACTACGATAGGCCTTGCTTTTGAGGCACATAGCTCCGGGAGCACAAGTTTCATCAGGTCTGATGGCACAAAAGAGCGGGTATCGTTCGCGCCACAGGCCTTTCCACGTTTTTCTATTGGTGGCACACATTTCTGGGGACGGGCGTGTTTTTATTTTTCTATGCCCTTTAGTAGCCTGCTTGACAGGCAAAAAGGCGAGCTCGTGTATCATTTCAATCAGAACGATATGTTAGGCGCGCGGTATTTCACAAGGCCGCTTGAAAACCGGCGATTGTCGCCCTTCGTTGGTTTGTCAATTGTGCATACCGACTACTGGCAGAGCAATGTTACAACCGGGCAGGGCGGAGCTGAAGTAATGATGTTCTCGGTACCGCTGCAGGCAGGGGCGTATTATACAACAGGCAGGTCGCTGATCGAGCTGAGTGCACGGTTCAATTATCAAAACAAGTTCAACTATTACATTGACAGAAATGAACAGGCCGAAGTCGAGATACCTAAGCTGACGTTAACGGTTGGCTACCGTTGGATGGAAGATCTCACACGGCGCAGGAATAAGCAGTATTATGACACCAGCTTTCAACATGCGTTTGCGGCTTCGCTTCAAACAAACCGGAGGTTGAGCGCACTCATGATGTCTATAGGATTAAACACGTCTTTTTTCACCGGCAGACAGGCGTCTGCTGATATGCCATGGCTCGGCCGGTTTGTTTCTTCGGCAATGTTTCCGGAGTTGGGTATTGGCTATTATGTTCACTCCGCCCGCGCGCATATCAATGCGTTTTATCGTCAATACAAGACTCGTCAGTCTGGCTATGGTGCGGCAAAGAAGTACTCGCGGCAGTCGGCATTACTGGAGGTACACCGCTATTTGTTCAACTATCACGGCTTTGCTGCTTTTGCCGGTGTAAATGCCGGATTTGAAAAATGGGAGCTGCAAAAGAACATGGATGGTGTTGTGAATGATCACAAAAAAGAGAGCTTCGTTCCCGGCGTGGTTTTCGGCTGGGATATCTTACCGGAGCGCTCGCGCTACCTCGTGGTGCGGACCAATATCCGCTATTTCCCATCTATGAATTGGGGCCTGCCTAACGAAAAACTTAGTCTTGATCAGTTAGAGTTTAACCTTATCCAGCTTAGTTTTTACCCCGAGCGGTTTGTACACAAGCGGAGGTTTATGAAGCAATACACTACCATGCTTTGATCTTAATATCTAAGCTCTTTCAAAAGTCCCTCCATATCCAGCCTCTTCGTAAACATTTCTATCGAGCCATCTTCTTTCTTTGGCCATTCTCCGCGCGGCCTGTCCCAGTAAAGTTCTAGGCCATTTCCGTCCGGGTCGTTTAAATACAATGCTTCTGATACACCATGGTCGCTGGCTCCTGTCAACGGATAATTTTGTTCCATTAATCGTTGGAGAATTGCTGCAAGGTCTTTTCGTGTAGGGTAGAGTATAGCGGTGTGAAACAAGCCGACGCCGCGAGTATTTGCGGGAGGCGAACCTTTGCTGTACCATGTGTTGAGCCCGATGTGATGATGATATCCGCCTGCCGAAATAAATGCGGCATCGGTGCCGTAGGTGGTAACCAGTTCGAACCCGAGCAAACCACAATAAAAATCGAGTGCACGTTGTACGTCAGACACTTTAAGGTGTACATGGCCAATGCGTGTTTGCGCGGGAATGATATAGTCCTGGTTCATAGTATAAAGCTATAGACAAATACCGGCTCTACGCTTGTGTGTTGGACCTATGAGTGATTATCTAGGTTGTCAAGTAAATAGTTTAAACATTTGCTTACTTACTGATAGGTAAGTATCTTTGCACAGTGGATACCCGTACTGCTATACTGGACCTGGGCGAGAAGCTCATTCGTACCAAAGGGTATCACGCGTTCAGTTACAAGGATATAGCCGGAGAACTGAATATTAAGAACGCTGCAGTGCATTATCATTTTCCCACTAAAACCGATCTCGGGGTAGCTGTACTGGAACGGGCTGTTAAAACTATAGAAGATTCGTCGGTGCAATGGTCGCAACTACCGGAAGATCAGCAGTTCAAAAAGTTTTTACATACCTATTTTGAAAGTAATGCAAGGGGCACCGTCTGCCTGATGGGCGCGCTGAGTGCGGCATCGGTAGAACTGCCCGAGGAAATGCGCCTGAAACTCAAAGAAATGGGAGATACCATCCTTGCATGGCTAAGTAAATGCCTGGCCGATGGCAAACGCAAGAAAATATTTGCATTTGAGGAAAGGCCG
>CAMPKG010000398.1 GCA_946887085.1 uncultured Sphingobacteriales bacterium | reverse complement strand
CGGGTAATGTTGATGATGGAATCGCAGGCCTGCATCTCTTTGAATTTGAAACGCTTGCTTCCTTCTTCTTTAGATGAGAAGGTCAGTACGTTCTTATCAAAGACTGCCGTAAGGTTTCTCGATTTCAGCAATCTTCCTCTCTGTACAAAAGTATCCCTGCGGGGCTCTCCAGGAAATTCATCACCACCATAGAAATAATATTCCAGCAGATATTTATTGCTGTCCAGTGGCGTCAGTATCAGCCTGTTGCTGTAGAACAGGCCTTTCAGTTCGGCATAGTAGGTGGCGGTGCGCGGCTTTTGGGCGAGTGCGATGTTTGAAATGAGGAGTAATATGGCTATAACGAACCTTGACATCACCGGAAAGGTAGACAGTTTTTACTTTCTAAAATCCATACCCAACACCCACATGCATCATCCCCTTATAGCCATAGCCAAACTCTGCAAAGCCACGTAGTTTTTTCCCTACGCTGATAGCGAATGGTGTTAATTGAACGGCAGTCTCATTGCCTGAAAACGAAGTTGATTTTGATGTAGTAGAATTCGTTACTTTTTCGTTGATGAAACCGTTGCCTACTCCGAATACGCCGTAAAACGTTGCCATCGGGAAGCGTTTATATATGGGTTGCAATTCGGCAGCAATGGTATAGACGTTGCGTTTGAAATTGCCCACTTCCACGCGGCGATTGTTGTTGGTGCGATCTATGAAGTTTACTGTGCACGCCTCCTGCTCGTAGCCCGCAGCTACACCTACAGAAAGCCATTTCAACAAACCATAACGATAGCTAAGAACTATAGCACCTGTTCTTTTCGGCTCAACAACTTCAAGGTCAGATGCAGGTACGCCAAAAAGAATGTTGGCTGTTTCTGTTGTGGGTTGGTTCAGATCATCGGGCAGGCGGAATTCTTTAGTTACGCGGAAGAAGCCTTTGCGTGCATGGTCGAGCGTGGCGTAACCATAGCCAATGTTGACCTGGTGTTTGCTTTGAGCAAATGTTGCTGCGGTAGAAAGCTGCATGATTGACAAAAGGATATAGGTTTTCATAACTGAAAATGCGCAAGTTTTCCGCCATATTGAAGTTAAGGAATTATTGCCACAGAAGACCTTCTAGATTGTCAGAAATTGTTTCGCAAATGATATTCCACCACGTGTATCTAGGTCTAGAGATTGACGTTTTAAAAGAACTGGTTGTTTGCGTAAATATTGTTCGAATCCTGTCGCCCTAAACCAAATCTCTCCGCCAGTGCAAACTAGGTCCCATTCGTATTCTATCAGCTGTGGCAAGGGAATAATTTTCTCGGGATTAGCTGCTTGTTCACGATAGACGTCTGTTATTGTTAACGCACCGATGTTGTCCATTTCCAATTCAAAATTTCGAGCATTCTGGAATGCAAGTGTACATGGGCAAACCCAAAAATGGTAGCTTTTGTCTTTGTTAACCCATTTTACTATGTGGTCGATATCGAAAAGCAGTTCGTTCTTGTGTTCGTTGAAAGAAATAGCGTGTATCTTATTGTCGTGCCAAAGACTTTCATTAAAATCGGTGAGATTCAAAATTGTTTTTTCAAGTATCATATGGCCACTCTGTTATCCAAAAACTTCACCTGCTTCCTGCTGTTAGGAGGGAATTGCATTTGCTGCATCTCCGACGCGGAATGAAAATGCAATAAAGGAGATACGCGAAGCTTTGCCTGCAGAACTGGTTTCAGTTTTACCTCACAGTCATCAACAGGCAGGGTGGTATGTATGTGCAGCTTCAATTCATCGGTGCCCAGCTCGTTGGTAAATACTTCCACCACATACTCTTTCACCAGCGGTATGTTATTGAGTATGTCAAAGATAGCAGGCGGGTAGAGTGTGGTGCCCTTGTATTTGATCATCTGCAGCTTGCGGCCCAGCACAGGGCTTAAGCGTTTTGAGGTTCTGCCGCAGGCGCATTTGGTTTCGTAATAACAACAGAGGTCGCCGGTACGGTAGCGCAATAACGGCATTCCTTCTACCCCCAGCGTAGAGATAACAACCTCACCATAACTGACAGGTGGCAGTTGTTTGCCATTATCATCAACTATCTCTACAATGATCAGATCAGGTTGCTCGTGGCCACCCATGCCGTGACCGCATTCCGTGAATGCTGTCTGCATCTCGGTAGATGCATAAGTATTGTACAGCTTCACCGGCCATTGTTCGTTGATCTTTTGTCCCAGTGCGTTCAGTTCAAAATCAGCACCGCGAACACTCTCGCCAATGCATATTGCCTTGTGTACTGGTGTATGCCTTAGGTCTATTTGATGTTCGTTTGCCCAATCTATCATCTTCAGCATGAAGGATGGCACCGCTACTATGCTGTTCGATTGCAGGCGCATGATGGTATCCCATTGCATGGCCGGTAATCCCGGCCCCGTGCGGACCAGTGATGCGCCCAGTTGCCGTATGCCCTGGTAATAGGCTATACCCGCCATAAACTGGCGGTCGAGCGTCAGCATCAGTTGATAGGTATCCGTTGGTTTGCCATCGGCAATAAGAAAGGATTGATGTTCGTTATGTGCGAGGCGTTGCAGGTCGTTCTCAGTAAGGGCTATGGTAACAGGCCGGCCCAGTGTGCCGGATGTAGCTGTATATTCTTTTATATCGGCAGAAGGCACGCAGAGAAAATCCCAGTTGTGCTCCTGCATATCGGTTTTGGTGGTGG
>CAMPKG010000397.1 GCA_946887085.1 uncultured Sphingobacteriales bacterium | reverse complement strand
GCAATTGTTGCACTTATTAAACAAACGGGAGAATTACATGCGTCCAAGCCATTAAAGGACCTTCTGCCCGATGACTATACTTATGGGGAGATCAGGATAGCACAGGCCTATTATAAAGTAATAGCAGGTGGATAGCATCCCTGGGAACAATAATAACTGACAAAGCCGCGAATAACAACAAAGACAGCCAATCAATTGCCTGACCGTGCTGTCTTCGTTGAAAAACTTTTATTAATATTTCCTCAGGCTACACGTGGAATTTGATGCCTTGTGCTAATGGCAGCTGGTCGCTCCAGTTAATTGTATTGGTTTGCCTGCGCATGTATGCTTTCCAGCTATCCGAACCGCTTTCCCGGCCACCGCCTGTTTCTTTCTCGCCGCCAAAAGCGCCACCTATCTCTGCACCGCTGGTGCCGATATTCACATTGGCTATACCGCAATCACTGCCCTTGTGCGACAGGAATTGTTCTGCTTCACGCATATTCAGCGTCATGATGGACGAGGATAAGCCCTGCGGAACATTGTTCTGCATAGCCACTGCCTCGTCGAGTGTTTTATACTTCATGATGTACAGGATGGGTGCAAACGTTTCGTGCTGAACGATCGGCAGCTCATTGTTCACTTCGTAAACACAGGGTTTCACGTAACAACCACCTTTGTATCCTTTGCCCTCGAACACACCGCCGGCAACTATGACCTTACCGCCTTGTTTCTTTATTTCGATCAATGCATTGTTGTAACTGGCTACAGCATCAATATCGATCAATGGGCCAACGTGATTCTTTTCATCGAGAGGATTACCTATGCTTAACTGTTTGTACGCAGCAACCAGTTTCTTTTTAAAAGCCTCGTAAATATTCTCGTGTATAATGAGGCGGCGCGTTGTGGTGCAACGCTGACCTGCAGTGCCTACCGCGCCAAAGATGCAGGCACGAAGTGCGATATTCAGGTCTGCGTTCTCTGTAATGATAATGGCATTGTTACCGCCAAGTTCCAGTAACGATCTTCCCAGGCGGGCACCAACTGCTGCACCCACTGCTTTGCCCATACGTGTCGAGCCGGTGGCTGATACCAAAGGCACACGTGTATCGTTACTCATAAGTTCACCCACTTCACGTCCACCAATAACAAGGCCGCAAATACCTTCAGGAACTTTATTTGCCTTAAATACTTCTGCAACTAGATTCTGGCAGGCCAGCGCACAAAGCGGAGTTTTTTCCGATGGTTTCCAAACGCAGGTATTACCACATACCCAGGCCAGGAAACTGTTCCAACTCCATACAGCTACCGGGAAATTAAACGCGCTGATGATGCCAACCACCCCAAGGGGATGCCATTGCTCGTACATTCGGTGCATAGGGCGCTCGCTGTGCATGCTAAGGCCATATAACTGGCGCGAAAGGCCAACAGCAAAATCAGCGATATCTATCATCTCCTGCACTTCTCCCCAGCCCTCCTGCAGACTCTTACCCATTTCATAAGATACCAGCCTTCCCAGGGGATCTTTGTATTTACGCAGGGCTTCACCTATCTGTCTTACTACTTCACCCCGGCGCGGTGCGGCCCACATCCGCCATTCATCAAACGCTGCCTGGGCCTGGTCGATGACCGCATCGTAATCTTTGGCGGTGGCAGCCTTAACTGAGCCCAACAGCGAGCCATCTACAGGTGTGTACGAGTCGATCTTTTCACCCGTCGTTCTCAGCCATTTGGTACCGGTCGAGGCACCCTGGCCCATTTTATCAATACCAAGCGTTTCAAGTATTTTATTCAGTTTCATTTTCGCTCAATTGTCGCGCAAAGCTAACAAACTATATATCTCCTCATGCCGCTACTTTATTGAACAAATAAATATTCATAAGACTATGATCATCACATGGCCGCGATGGCACTCAATCCACAATTAAATGGCATATACATTGTGGGATAAAGCATTGCACGGAATGAATTAAAGACTGAACGGAGTATGAAAATCATTTAAACCGCCAAACGAAAGGTCTCTGTCTGCCAGAACAGGATCTTTTACCTCCCAATTGAAACCTATGCTGTCGTAACGAATGCCGGCATCGTGCTCCTGCGAATATTCAGTTGAAACCAGGTAATAAGTGATCGCGTCATCGCTCAGTGATTTGAAACCATGCGCAAAACCTTCCGGAATGTAGTAAGCCTTATGGTTAGCAGCTGATAACTCCTCTGCATGAAACTGGCCGTAAGTGGTAGATCCTTTGCGCAGGTCAACGACCACATCAAGTATAGCGCCCTGCGGACAAAAAACGATCTTGGAGTGGTGATACGGTGGCATTTGAAAATGCATTCCCCTGATCACATTTTTCTTCGACAGAGAAAAATAGCTCTCACGCGGTTTGAAGTCAATACCCTTGTGCAACAACGCGCTGGTGTGAAATGATTTAACGAACATCCCTCGTGCGTCGTCGAACGCAGGCATGTCGATCAGGTAGGCACCATGAAGATGTAAAGGATGAAAATGCCACATAAAATTATTCCTCCCCGAAGTATTGTTTGATCTGTTGTAAACACTTGGTATGTGCGTCTTCATCTTTGTTGGCATACCAGTCGGCTGTCCATTCAATAGACGTTTTCGCATCCAGCTTAGGTTGCCAGCCAAGCTGTTGTTTGGCCTTGCTGCTGTCGAGTAATAACAACTTCGCTTCGTGAGGCGCGATCACGTCCATTGCTAATT
>CAMPKG010000396.1 GCA_946887085.1 uncultured Sphingobacteriales bacterium | reverse complement strand
TGAATACCAGCGTGCGCCATATAGCCACCAGTGCTATCATGGTGGGAGCTACCGTCGTTACACTCCTGTTTCCTTCACCCTGGATCTTCCCGATACTTATAGTGGTGGCGGGCTTTATTTCCAACTTCAGTAACAAACGTATCCCCGAAACACATGAAAAGCCCAAGCCGATACGCTGGGTGAATCTCTGGATATTCGCGGCCATTTTCATTGCTGCGGGTGTGGTCAGCGAGCTGGCGCGTACGCACGACTGGCCCAACAGGCGTGTCTATAACCTGTTCGAGAACTTTTACCGTTTCGGAACCATAGTATTTGGGGGCGGCCAGGCATTGATGCCCATGATGCTCTTCCAGTTTGTGAACAGGCCGCAGTTCTTGGGACAGCCACCATTGGTAACGGGTGAAGACCTGTTGACGGGCTATGGCCTGGTACATGCAGTACCGGGGCCGGTATTTTCCATCTGTTCGTTTGTAGGAGGGATGGTCATGAGCCAGTACGGGCCCATTTGGCAGACGATAGGATGTTTTGTAGCTACCTGCGCCGTATTTCTACCGAGTACATTATTATTGTTCTTCCTCTTCCCTGTCTATCAAAACCTGCGGCAACATGTGATCATTTACCGGGCGCTTGAGGGGATCAATGCCGCCATCATTGGTATCATCTGGGCATCGGGCATGGTGCTGTTCAAGGCAATGCCTTTCGAGTACATGAACATCGTGGTTGCCGTGATCACATTCTGCCTGCTGATGTTCAGCCGTGTGCCGGCACCTTTTATCGTGTTGGGCTGGCTGCTCCTGGGATGGACGATGGGCGTCTAAACTATTTCTCCTTCAGCAACTCTTTAATATCACCAATGAGCTGGTTCACTTCGCCTGCATTGGTGCCTTCATATTGACCGCGAACTTGTCCCTGGCGGTCTATGAGTACAAAACGGTCGGTATGGATGAAATCGCTTTCGATGTCAACTATGGTAGTGTCATCAGCCGCAGTTACCAGGTAGCTGTAGCGGGCCATATCGTACAGCTGTTTTTTATCCCCGGTAAGGAAGATCCATTGCTTAGGATCTGCATCGAAACGCAGACTGTACTCTTTCATCGCGCCTACGGTGTCCTTTAGCGGGTCTACAGTGTGCGATAATATCTTCACATCTTCATTGCCGCGAAAAGCCTGGTAGACCTTAGCCATGTTCTCATTCATCTTTGGGCAGATGCCTTTGCAGGTAGTAAAAAAATACTCCACTACGAAGATCTTTCCCTTTATTGCGTCCTGGGTAACGGTTTGTCCTTCCTGGTTGGTAAAAACAAAGCCGGTAGCTTTATGGCCAGGATAGCCCAGCACGGGAAGTTTCTTGCCTTCCACCCTGGTTACTTTGTAGAAATAACCCATGAAAACTGCGGAAAGAATAATGAAGAATGCTACCAGGAATATCGTGAGTTTTTTGCGCTGCATGTGAGATAAAATTGCGCGGCAAAGTTAGGACAATGACACCTAACTACCTGAGCATAATGGCATAATAAAAAGCGCTTATATATCCATTGGCAGTGCTCGCGTCCTCCTCTTATTTATATTTGCCTTATGTCAACAGAAAAGAAAGCCCATTGGGAAACTGTTTATACTAATAAACAGCCCCACGAAGTAAGCTGGACACAGGAAGTGCCTCAAACATCACTTGATTTCATACATAGTTTCAAAGTACCTAAGACCGCCAGGATCATAGACATTGGTGGTGGTGACAGTAAGCTGGTGGACCACCTGCTGGATGAAGGTTATGAAAACATTTCGGTACTGGATATTTCAGAAAAAGCGCTGGAACGCGCTAAGCAACGCCTGGGCGACAAAGCAACGAAAGTAAACTGGGTAGTGTCTGACATCACCGAATTTTCCCCTGAAGAAAAATACGATGTCTGGCACGATAGGGCAACTTTTCACTTCCTGACCACACCCCCGCAGGTAACTCAGTATCTCTCAATTGCAAAAAATGCGATAAATGGATACCTTACCATTGGCACTTTCTCAGAAAACGGACCTAAAAAATGCAGCGGGTTGGAGATAAAGCAATACAGCGAAGAGCAATTGCAAAGCGAACTATCAAATGGCTTCGAAAAGATAAAGTGCATCACAGAAGACCACACAACGCCGTTTAACACCACACAGAATTTTTTATTCTGCAGTTTCCGGAAAACTGCGAGTTATAAACAAAAAGGGGTTATCAAAAAAACTCAATTAATTCTATCAGCTTCTCTTCTAGCGCTATTTTCAAACGAGGGCTATGTTGCCACGACCTTCAGGTCGTGGAATGTTGAATTGAATTATTCGGCTTTAGCCGAACCAGTATTCTTGTCTAAATAATTCTCAAAGCCTTCAGTCAGCTTTTGGCACCATATTGTCAATCTACACCACAATATTGATCATCCTTCCTTTTACGAAGATGATCTTCTTAGGTGCTTTGCCTTCCAGCCATTTGGCGATGGTCTCATCTGCCAGCACTTCTTTCTGTATCTGCGCTTCATCCATATCCAGCGGAAACTCTATTTCCACGCGGGTTTTACCATTCACCGCTACGGGATATTTCTTGGTCGATTCGGCAATATGCTTTTCCTCGTAAACCGGGAACGGTGCGTCCAGTACACTGGTCTGGTGGCCGAATTGATGCCAAAGCTCTTCTGCAAGGTGCGGCGCAAATGGTGCGATGATAACGGCCA
>CAMPKG010000395.1 GCA_946887085.1 uncultured Sphingobacteriales bacterium | reverse complement strand
TAACTAAATCAAGTCGTTGAACTAAGTCTCTCACAAGCGGCGCTTGCCCTTACCTGCTGACACATATCAGTTTTCTCACTGCCTAAGGTCATAAAAACTTTAACAGCCATAAGCAGGTTTGCGGTATGGATTTTTTTGGTTTCTTAATGGCAGAAAGGAATTGAGTATGAGACAGGTATTATATGTATTGGCCATAATGATCGGCCTCACGACGAAGACATTGGCACAGGGTTATGTCGACCAGTTAGGCGTCGCCCCTATCCTTGAAGCACAGAACGGCGATGTTAATAATGTGCAAAAAGTAGATTGGGAAATCTACGAATATAAAGACCACAATAAGAAAGATGATAAAGGTGCCTGGTCGGAATTCCTGGCCTATCTCGATGGTTTACCAGGTGGCTATGATGGCCAGCGCAGGCTGATCATTGAGATGACCAACCGCGTAACGGGAGAGAATTTCAAAGTGGGTCGCAAACTGATAGTGCCCAAATCGTTTCCTGAAGATTTCAGGGCATATTCGCCCTACCCGTTTACCTACGCCGCTGCGGCAGATATGCCAAAGCTGTTCATCATAGACAAGGCAACACAAACCTTTGGCGCCTACGAAAACGGTAAGCTGGTTCGGTGGGGCCTGGTGTCAACAGGCACATCCAACGACCTTACTCCGCCGGGCCGATATAATTTCAACTGGAAAGCGGAATACCGTCAATCATCAGCAGCGCCTGAGGGCGAAGTTTGGGAGATGTACTGGATGTTCAACTTCCATGCGAAGTATGGCATCCACGTGCACCAGTATTCATTGCCCATTGGTTATCCTGCTTCACATGGTTGCGTGCGCATGACAGAATCAGACGCGAAATGGAATTTCAACTGGGCCAACGGATGGGTGCAGCAAGGCGGCAGGGTAAAACGTAATGGCACTCCCGTAATGGTGATCAACAGCAATCCTAATGGTCGACCTGCACATTGGGCCATTAATGGCAGCAGTGTGGCATCACAAGTAGACCTGCCATCAAATTTAAATTCGATACCTGCCGGTACTGCTGCACAGCGTGAGGCAGCATGGGCCAGCGGATGGTAAAAATACTAGAAGGAATATACGAGTGTAGCGCCGTACGTGCCGTTGCCTATAACAGGCGCCAGCATCGCGGCGTTGTCGCTTTTCTTAAACAGCGCGTTCTTGATCTTCGGGTACAGCCAGTAAGACAAACGTGTGGATGCGATACCGACACCGGCCCCAGCGATCACATCGCCCAGCCAGTGTTTATCGTGATACATACGTAGCAGGCCATTGCCCGCAGCAAATGCATAAGCGCCTACCCCGTACCAGGGCGACACATCTTTGTATTCCTGCCTCATGAATTCGGCTGTCACGAATGCCTGTGCCGTGTGCCCTGAAGGAAAAGACATCAGATCTGAACCGTCCGGTCGTTCTATGCCTGTCATTCGCTTTGTTGCGAACACGACACCATTAGACACCGCGCTGGACATAGCAAGGATCATCGTCCTGTCAACGAAATTGTTTTTGCCTTTTACACCCGCGGCATTCAGTCCGTAAACGGCGAGCGCAGGTACACCTATTGTATAATGGTCAACCTTGAATTTCTCTTCAGTTCCTTGTTTCCACACCTGCTCTTTAGCAAAAGTGTTAATACCTTTTACTTCCTTAACAAGTGTAAAGGCTCCGGCGCCTATTAATGCCGCCGGAAGGATAAAATGTTTGGGTTTGATTGCAGATGGCTCTTTTAGCTTAGCAACAACCATCTCTTCCGGCTTGTCGTCTCCGGAGAACATAATACTCTCTTCGTTTTTTGATGGAAGCTCAGCAGTAAAACCCTGAGCGAAAGAATTAATTGAAAAAATGCAAAGCAAAATGCCGGCAAACAGCCCCTTCATGATCAAACTCCTCGTTTTTTTGGATATATGCAAATATAGGTTAGAAAGCCTAAAATATGAATGCTATGGCACTATAAATCAGAATTTTAACGATGATGTTTATCACCTATGGATTATATAAAGGGTTTTTTATAGTTTGGGGACATGAGTGAGCATAATACCTGCCTGAATTGTGGAGCGGCAGTAACTACCAATTATTGCGGCCATTGTGGCCAGAAGGCGGCAACGCATAGGTTTACGTTGAAGCATTTTGTGGCACACGATATAATACATGGAGCGTTTCATTTGGACAAGGGATTTCCTTATACATTAAAACATCTGGTCACAAAGCCTGGATATTCGATCAGGGATTACATAGACGGCAAGCGGGTTGGCCATTTCAATGCAATTACTTTTTTGCTGATAGTAATTGCTTTGAATCTTTTTGTTCAATCGGCAACAAATTACGATCTCGCGAAACTTACACTCGTAGATACAAATGCGACCGGGTTGCTTGAACAGGCGCAACACTACCAGAAGGCTTACATCAAACAGTTTTATCTTATCACTATTCCTCTTGCTTCGTTGATAGGATATCTGGTTCTAAGAAGGTCGGGACTGAACTTCGCAGAACACCTCGTGCTCAATACTTACAAAGAAGGTTTTGTGCTCTTGCTTAATACGATGTCAATATTGTTATTGCCAGCATTCGATGACGTTGCGGGAAAGATTGCCATACAATCACTATTCGGCCTTGCAGCTAATATCTGGACAGTATGGTATTTTATACAGATCTTTCGCAACGACTATAAAAACAATCTTCTGTTAGCGCTGTTTTTAGCACTCTTTTTTAT
>CAMPKG010000394.1 GCA_946887085.1 uncultured Sphingobacteriales bacterium | reverse complement strand
GTCCTTTGGACAGCAATATCAGCACGGCTATTACTACCAGCAGGTGCCAGTACAATGATTTACCTTCCCCTGTAAATGCGTGCACCGATGTTTCGCCCAGCACACCCGTGCGGGTAAGGAAAGTAGAATACCAGATGAACAGGTAAGTGAGTGTTAGAAGAATGATCGTAATGATGAGCGAACGGCCTGTAGCCTTATACACCACCAGTGTGTGCAGGCCAGCTACCAATGTGAGCCAGGGCACCAAAGAAGCATTCTCCACGGGATCCCATGCCCAGTAACCGCCAAAGGTCAGCGACTCGTAAGCCCATGCGCCACCCATCATAATACCTAAGCCAAGAATACCCCCTGCAAACAAAGACCAGTTGATCGTTGGTTTTATCCAGGATTGGTAATCGTTCTTCCAAAGAGCGGCGATGGTATAAGCAAATGGTATCAGCGTGGCAGAAAATCCAAGGAACAACACCGGCGGGTGAATCACCATCCAGTAGTTCTGCAATAGTATATTCAGGCCATTGCCGTCTTTGACGAATTCCATGTAATTGGCCTGCGCGAAGATGGGCGCATCCTGCATAGCATGGCGCAGCAGCATGAACGGTGTGCTGCCGACCTTTATTTCCGGCCCCAGAACAAAGCCCAGCAACATACTGGCCAGTGCAAGTTGTACCACCGAGACAATAGCCATTACCCGGCTCTCCATCACCCCCGAGGTCTTCATCACGATCAATCCCAAGACACAATGCCAGATAGACCAAAGCAGGAAACTGCCCTCCTGTCCTTCCCAGAAACACGATAATAAATATTTAGGTGAAAGGCTCAGGTCCGAATGACGCCACGAGTAGTGGTACTCGAACATGTGGTTGGCAATGATATAATACAGCGCAATAAAAATGCCGAAGACCGCCGCACTATGTACCACGAAACCACCACGGCCCATCGAAAGCCATGAATTGCTGTTATAGGCATCCTTCACTTCTGTTTGCGCGGAGCGGAAATAGCTGAACGCGCTGAACAATGCACCAACAAACGATGTGATCGCAAAAAAATGACCGAGTTGCCCCGGCCAGAGATTTTCTCCTATGAATTGTGTGTCCAAGACGAATTCAAAATTAAAAAGTCAAAATTCAAAGTATCTAAACTTAACTGGGGTTTGCCACCGCTATCTGGTCATTCTTGTATTTCGAAGGGCATTTCATTTGTATCCGGCTGCAACGGAAAGCGTCGCCCTCCATATGCCCCATCATCACAACCTGCTCCGACTTTTCTATATCTGTTGGTTTTGCCCCGTTAAAGATCACTTTACTAACGTTGCCCGCTTTATCTTCTACATAAAAAACAAAATGATTGGGATCTTTCACGGGATCGTATACCATTTGCTTGTCTTTTGCCAAAACCCCTATAACGTGGTATTGCTTACCCGGGTCTTTGGCAGCTGAAGCAAACGTTTCGTAAGTACTGAAATCGCCGAACATGCTGACAATGATACACACCGCTGCCGCAACCAGTACTAACAGAACAATATGTGACTTTTTCATAGACTTGTAAAAGAATGCCCAAAGTTAAGCCGAAAAACACTACAAAACGGTGACCATCGACGGTTGGTGAATATAATATTGACTAATACACGAGTTTTAACATTCGCGTCCGATCGCAGCGGCCGGCTTTTGTTGTCATATAAGTTCTATTTTTGTCGCCCCAATTAAAAAACCGGTATGGCGGACCTTTCAAATTTCGACCCCAACTCAGTTGGATTAAAATCCAATAACATCTTTGGCCTTCCTTTTAAGGAAGATGAAGCAGCCCTCGTATTGCTCCCCGTTCCCTGGGAAGTGACCATTTCTTATCGCGACGGTACATCGCGCGGGCCGGAGAATATCTATGATGCATCGATGCAGGTAGATCTTTACGACCCGGATGTGGTGGATGGGTGGAAGAAAGGTTTTTACATGCTGCCGGTCGATAAGATCATTAAAAAGAAAAGCGACTACCTGCGCCAGTGTGCAGAGCTTATCATCTCTCACCTGATAGATGGCGGTGTTGTTGCCGAGAACGAGCAGCTCTCTGAAAAGCTGGAGGAAGTGAACCAGGGTGGCACCATGCTGAAGAACTGGGTGTACGAGATGACGAAGAACCTGCTGAAGGAAGGCAAGAAAGTAGGACTTGTGGGCGGCGACCACAGTACACCGCTGGGATTCATCAAAGCGCTTTCTGATATACACAGCGAGTTTGGTGTATTGCAGATAGACGCCCATGCTGATCTGCGCAATGCCTACGAAGGTTTTACCTACTCGCATGCGTCTATCATGTACAATGTGCTGAACGAGATACCGCAGGTGAAAAAACTGGTACAGGTGGGCATCCGCGACTATTGTGATGAAGAGTTGCTGCTAGTGCGCCAGTCCAACGACCGCGTCTCCACTTATTTCGATAAGGATATTAAAGAAATGCAGTACGAAGGCGCAACCTGGAAACAGGTTTGCCAGCAGATAATCAGCGACCTTCCGCAGAAAGTTTATATCAGCTTCGATATTGACGGACTTGATCCGAAACTTTGCCCCAATACCGGCACACCGGTACCGGGAGGCTTTGAGCTGGAACAAATCTTCTATCTCTTCAAACAGGTTGTAGGCAGCGGCCGCCAGCTAATAGGCTTTGACCTGAACGAAGTATCAGTAGGCGAGCACAGCCAGGATGGTATCGATGCAATAGTAGGTGCGAGGGTGTTATAT
>CAMPKG010000393.1 GCA_946887085.1 uncultured Sphingobacteriales bacterium | reverse complement strand
GGAAGCCGAAAGTAAACGAAGTGCGTCTCAGGGACGATTGGGAGCTGATCGTTGGTAAAACTGTGGCGAAATATACCCGCAATATTAACCTCTACAATGGCATCCTTACTGTCTACACCGACATAGCACCTCTTAAGCAAGAGCTTACGATGGGGAAGGAGCAACTCAAGAATAACATTAATGAATATCTCGGTGAGATAGCGGTGTATGATGTGATCATTAAATGATTTGAACCACGATTAACATGATTTTTTAGAATTGCCCTGATTTTTCGGTCGAGTCAATTTTTTTTAAACAAGTAATCAAGTTCAATTAAAAAATCTTCATCATTTCACTGAAACATGCAACCTCGTAAGTAGGTTTCCTGTCGTGCGTTTTTTTGGTGGGATTGTAATACACCTGGTCCCAGCCGGCATTGTAAGCGCCGAGCACATCTATTTCAAGGGCGTCGCCTATCATAATGCAATTGTGAACTTCTGCACCTGTGGCTTTGAGTGCATAGTCGAAGATCTCGCGATGAGGTTTGAGGCTGTTACTTTTTTCAGAAGTGATGACATGCCGGAAGTATGGTGATATGCCTGAGTATTGCATCTTAAGCCACTGTGTTGTTTCAAAGCCGTTGGTGATGAGATGCATCACGTAGCGATCTTTGCAGTGATCTAAAATTTCTTTGGCGTAGGGGAGTAAAATGGTTTGTGTAGGCAGTATTTCGAGGTAAGCTGTGCTCATTTCGTGAGCCAGGGCGGTGTCGCCTATCTTAAAGTCGATAAGAGTTAGCCAAAGCCTTTTCCAGCGCAGCTCTTCCCGCTTAATGTAGCCATTGCGGAAACGTTCCCAGAGTTTGTCGTTGTGAATGGTGTAGGCCTTAAAGAAGGCATCAAAATCTGTAATGCCCCTGTCGGCAAGTTTGTATTCAGCATGCAGTTGCCTCAGCGTCAATTCCGAATTGCGATCAAAATCCCAGAGTGTATGATCGAGATCAAAAAACAGGTGTCTGTATTCCTTCTTCACAGCTGCAAAGTTACTTGATATTGATGT
Source organism: uncultured Sphingobacteriales bacterium (assembly GCA_946887085.1). The sequence goes on along the minus strand of CAMPKG010000393.1, from coordinate 1,705 downwards.
GTAGTACTTGTTATAAAAAAATTACCTTGACCGAAGATCAAGGTAATCTTAACGAATCACGACAAGCGTGGTTCTGAAATATTATTTCTTGCGATGGTATATCTTATCGTCGACGAATTCCGTCAGCGATTGCAGACCCGGATTAGCCATGCGCTCATAGATGCGCGATATTTCTATCTGCTCTTTATTCTCGTGAATTTCTTCCAGGCTGTCTGCATGGCTTGAAAATTCTTCAAGCTTGCGGTGCAGTTCTTCTTTCATGTTCACCGATATCTGGTTAGCGCGTTTAGCTATAACCACGATAGATTCATACAGGTTGCCTGTCTTGTTCTTCAGCGCGATAACATCGCGTGTTTCAACAAGCGGATTTACGGCAGCCATTGCTTTTTTATTTGTGCTCATTACGAAGTTTTTTTATGTTATTTTCAGCTTGTTCGTAGTATTTCTGCGCTTCAGCAACAAAAGGAGATTTCGGGTACTCATCTTTGAGTAGCTGATAGGCATTTATTGCGTTGGTAAAACGTTCTTCCTGCTTCTCCTTCACGCTTTCGCGGGCGTAAAGATACAACGATTTCATGATCCAGAACTGGTATTCGTCAACTTTCTCCGATTCCGGGTAGGTATCCAGCACGCTTTTGTAGGCTACGCTGGCGGCTTTGTACTGGCCAATGTTATAATAAAGCTTAGCAGCCTCCGATTCCTTCTTTTCCAGCTTACCTCTCAGTTCATCTATGTATTTATTGGCTTCCGACAGCCTTTTAGACTCGGGGTGGGTGCTTGAAAAAGCCTGCAGGGCGCCTATGGCCTTCATGGTATTGGTAGGGTCCAGGCTATAGTTAGGCGAATACTTGTAAAGGCTTAGCCCGTGCATGAATTCGGCCTCCTCTGCATCCTTGCTGTTAGGGAAAAATTCAACGAAATTCTTGAAGTGATAGGAGGAGGACAGGTAGTCCTTCATGTTGTAAAAGCTGTAAGCGTATTTGTAATAAAGAGGCTCGTAGTTACGGGTGTTCTTCATTACCGGTATCAGGCTTTCATATAGCTGATTGGCTCGCTGGTATTGCTTTTTGTCGTAGTACTCGTTGGCTTTTGCGAGCTTTTTATTGATATCACTGCTCTTCAGCAGGCGCTCATACCCGTTACAGGACGTAAGCAACAACAAACAAATACCGGCAAACCAGTGAAAAGAAGCTCTGAATGGCATAATTAAGGGCTGCAAAAATATACAAATTAGAGTATAGCTCCTAAAGGCAGCTCTAAATAAACGTTAAAACACTCCCCACGAGCCTATTTCACACGAAATTAACCGCAATTCACAGGTTATCCACATTGCCAAATGCAGCAATATCAGGGCTTTGCAAGGATTTAAACATCGTGTGAGTCCACATAGCAACATATGGCTGTGGAAAAATATATTTCACAGTTTAGGTGGGAATTTGTGGTAGAAAGTGTTTTTTTGTGGTAATAATATTAAAACACGCTTAAAACCACTCATGTCAAGCTTTCTCGGCGAATACGAAGTTGCACTGGATGCCAAAGGCCGCTTTTTGCTGCCTTCGGGATTCCGCAAGCAAATGCCGAAAGGTGGAGAGGAGAAGTTCGTGGTAAAACGCGGTTTCGAAAGTTGTCTCACTTTGTATCCCATAGCCACCTGGAATAAGCTGGCCGAGAAGATCGGAAAGCTGAACGATTTCATTCCGAAGGT
>CAMPKG010000392.1 GCA_946887085.1 uncultured Sphingobacteriales bacterium | reverse complement strand
ACTTTCAGCAAGGGATAGACTTACATTTTTCTCCATCAGGTGCCGGCCCAGGATGTGTTCCATTGGTAAGTCGTGCAGGGAAACAACAATACCATCAAGGTGGTTAGCTATCTCCTCCTGTCGCATCTCAAGTTCCTTCACTAGTCGCAGTTTGTCTTTTCCCCTGCCGGTAAGCCGTAGCCTTACCATGCCAGGACCTGGTAAATACGCTAGTTTTATGTGTTTAGGTAATGCTTCTTCAAGGTCTTTGATCTTTTCCGCAATAAAACTTTCGCCCTCGCCTGCCGTAATAATTGACCGGTGAAGCAATGCATCTGACACAAAATGTTGCTGCAGATATGGCACTACCTCATCCTCCATTATACCCATCATTTCAAAAGGGACTCCCGGCATCGCTATGACGAGCTTTCCATGTTTTTCAAACAACATTCCCGGCGCAGTTCCCAGTTTATTAAAAAGTACTTTGCAATTATGGGGAACCTCTGCCTGCCTGAGATTACGCTCAAGCATCGGACGCTTGCGTTTCGAAAATATCTCAACTATGTGTTGCTCAACATCATTGTTAACTACCAGCTTACCTCCGAAATAATCACATAGTAATGGCTTGGTGATATCATCCGCAGTAGGTCCCAGTCCACCTGTGATCAGTACTACGTCGACCTTAGAAATTTCCTCATCCAATGTATTACGGATGTCGTCTGCAATATCCCCTACCGCTACGCGCCTGCATACTTCAATACCAAGGTCGTTCAAACGTTGTGCGATCCATGCCGAGTTGGTATCTATTGTCTGTCCTATCAGCAATTCATCGCCAATAGTGATAATGCTTACTTTAATGTTAGCCATGGTGCGTTTTAGTAAAAAAATCCTCCAGCCGCTGCCTGAGTTCGTCAGGCATGTTCACTTTCTTTTTTTGTCCGGGATCGTAGAAGACAAGGGTGGTAATGCCCTTATTCAGCAATTGCCTTTGCTCATTGTACAATTCTGAATGAAAACTGATCTTTGGTCCTTCGGGCAATTCTTTCAAAACAGTCCTCACAGTGATCAGATCATCATAAAGTGCAGGTCTGAAATAATGCGCATTGAGCTCCACTACCGGCATCACAATCCCTATTTCCTCTAGTTCCTTATAAGTAAATCCTAACTGACGTATCGCTTCCGCCCGGCCTACTTCGTAGTACAATGCATAGTAACCATAATACAAATATCCCATCTGATCGGTTTCGCCGTAGCGTACTCTTATTTCTGTTGTCGACGAATACATCTTATTTGTTTAATGCTGCCTTCTCGGAATTCTTTATTGAGTAGATACCATTTGCCTGGTTCAGACAGGTAACTGTGAGGTCATTGATGCAAACGTGAGCCGGTAGCGTTGCACAATAGTAAACTATGCTTGCAATATCGTCTCCGGATAATGGCTGCGTATCGCTATAAATTCCTTTCGCTCTCTCCTCATCACCTTTAAAGCGCACCAGCGAAAACTCAGTTTCTGCCATTCCCGGATTAATTGCGGTGACTTTTATTCCGTACGGTAACAAGTCTATACGCATTGATTGGGTTAATGCATCGACTGCAAACTTCGTTGCGCAGTAGACATTGCCATTTTTGTATATCAATTTACCTGCTGTAGAACCGATGTTGATGATGTGGCCGCTTTTGTTTGCCTTCATCATCGGTGCTATTTGCCGTGTGATGTACAACAGCCCTTTTACGTTGGTGTCTATCATAGCTTCCCAGTCATCAACATCGCCTTCTTCTATAGAAGACAGGCCCGCTGCAAGCCCGGCATTGTTCACCAGGATGTCGATAACAGGGACTTGTCGTTTTAGTTCAGCAATAGCATTTTCAACTTCCTCGCGATACCTTATATCAAACTGGAGCGTGGTTACCGAAATCTTAAATTGGTGCTCTAATTCTGATTTTAGCGTGTCAAGACGTTCTTTCCTCCTCCCTGTAATACATACATTATAGCCGTTTTTTGCAAAAAGAAAAGCTATGGCTTTGCCGAAGCCCGAGGTGGCACCGGTAACCAAAACAGTTTTATTCATGGATGCAAAGATAAACGCTCCGGGGGTAATTCATCTGCCGCTCTATCTCAGAAGTGTTATGTCACCCTTGATCAGCTCTTCTTTTCCAAACCGATCGGTGACGCCCAGCACCCAGAAATAAGTGCCAACTTCTGCTACTTTTCCGTTAAACGTACCGTCCCAACCCTGGTTAAAATTATTGGTTTGAAAAACGATCTGCCCCCAACGGTTAAATACACGCAGGAAACGAACGTTTCGATACCCGGCTGCAATAGGACGAAGGAAGTCATTTAGACCGTCCCGGTTGGGTGTAAAAGCGGAAGGCATGAAAAGATAAGGGTCATTTACAACCAGTATCCTAATGGAATCATCCCCCTCGCAACCCACAGCGCTTTTTACATGCACGTTGTACGCATACCAGCCCGTGTCAGTAAAATGTCCCCTCGGGTTTGCAACATTCGAAGGTATAAGGCGTTCGGACGGAGTCCAGGTGTATTCGATACCGCCGGTTGCGTTAAAGATGATCGTCTCACCTTTCACAATGACGGTGTCATTTCCTGCAAACGCTTTAAAATGCTCCACCCCGAAGTGTTTTACCGCTGTGTCTTTACACCCCTTACTACTGGTTGAAATCAGCCTCACGTTATAGTCGCCACCACCACTATAAACATGAACCGGATTTTGTTCTGATGATGTTTGTCCATCGCCAAAATTCCA
>CAMPKG010000391.1 GCA_946887085.1 uncultured Sphingobacteriales bacterium | reverse complement strand
GAGTAAATAACAATATCACACTAAATGAAGAAAGTCCTGCAATTGCAGGACTTTCTGTTTCTAGCCTCAAACGCTGTCTTTGGCTAAGAACTTGGTTCTCTTCCTTCACCGCGGGGATGATAACCACCCATCTGGTCGCGGAGGTATTCTTCTATGTATTGCCTGTCTTAGCCGACGGCACGTATTGCATCTAACACCTTATTGGTGGTTACGCCGAATTTTCTCCGTAAATAGTCCAGTTCACGATCCTGGTCTGCAGCCACCCTCAGTGTATTCCTGTTTCCTCTTATATCTCTGTTCTCTGGCATAACACACTATTTTACAGTACACTTAAAAATATCATGCCCTATATCAGCGTGTTGTGTTAAATGGTAACTTTAAGGTGTAACAAAATCTTAAAGCCGCTATGAAGCACCTGCTCTGTGGTCTTTTGTTAACAGTTCTTATACATTCAACCTCAGCGGTTGCAGCGCCTCTCGTTCAGTTTAAAGTAAGCCGGCCCTTGCTTGTATTCAATTTTTTGGAAGCAGCATCGGGTAATAGAAATGTTTCCACAACCTATCGCGATTATATCCTTTCACATATTCCACAGGAGGATAGTGCAGACTTCCACAGGCTTTTAAGAAAATTTAATTTGCTGATGCTCGATCACAGCTACACGTATGATGAGTATCCTGCGGGCCGCCGCCGTCCACACTCCACAATAGACCTCATCAAAATAGCTGCGATACAAACTGAAGATGTGCCTGCGTTCATGCAACGCATCACTGGTATGTTGCCCAACGAAACCTGGAAAACTTTCAGCGCCGTAATGCTGCAGGCAGATAAATATTTTGAGAACATCGTGTGGCAGACGCAGAAGGAGGCATTGTTAACGCAAATGGCAGCGCTCAATAAATATTCTCCGCGCCTGGATAGCATCTTTACAAAGCTCAACACCTTTTACGGCAGCTCGTGGACAAGAGCACAGCCGTTTGATGTAGCGCTTTATCCTGTGCCGGGCGAGCGTGGCAGTACTACTGCGTCGCCGCATAACAATAGCCTGGTGCTGGGCGTGCTCACCAGGGGCAGAGATCATGCGGGTGATCTCGGGGTGGCCGCGCATGAGATCAGCCATGTGTTGTACGATGAGCAGGATATAGTATTGCAGGGAAAACTGGAAGAGGCTTTTGAGAAGAGCCGATCACAGTATGCAAAATATGCCTACAGCTATTTGAATGAAGCATTGGCCACTGCCTGTGGCAATGGCTGGGCATATGAGCAGCTGGCCGGCAAACCTGATGCCGGCAATTGGTACAATGATGATTATATAAACAGGTTTGCACACGCTATTTACCCGTTGGTGAAGGAATACATAGAAGCAGGGAAACGCATAGATCCGGCATTCGCCAGTAAAGCGATCGCGTTATTTGAGCACAACCTGCCTGAGGCGCTATATAGCTTCAATAACTTGCTAAACTCAATACGTTTTTATACCGATGCGGAGACGCAGGATGAATATGCCACTATTAGTATGGCCTTGCAAAACAAGTTTCGCGTTACCAGCATGTATGGGTCTTACCCCATTATGGACCAGCAAAGCCTGGCATCGGCAAGCAGCACCGGCGAGACGCAGGTATTTGTGATACATACCGCGCACAAAGAAAATTTCCGTTCACTCAGCGAAATATTTCCTGAAATGAAAAGCATCGACCCGCTGGCGGAGCAGCTCATTACCTTCCGCGATCAGCGGGGGAGGAGCATCATCATTATCGGTATCAAAGATGCATCGCGTATGGATGTTGCTTTAGGTGTGATGGAGCGGATGAAACATTATGATCCCGAGAAAATGGTGGTTGCGTTGAATTAACGCTGACACTTTATCGGCAGGACTTATTCCTACAAAAACGTCAGCTTTAACTAAACATTTTAAGCTGGTTGTTCGCAGGCATTGGCAGTGATATCCAGAACGTGGTTCCGACACCTTCCTCGCTTTCAAACCACACGCGGCCGCCCTGAAGCTCTGTAAACTCTTTACAAAGCACTAACCCAAGCCCCACGCCTTTCTCGTTGTTGGTGCCGTAAGTAGAGCTGGTCTTCAGTGTGAAGATATCGGGCTGCATATCCGCAGGTATGCCACGGCCGGTATCCCTGATAGCTATCTCACAATGGCCATTGTTCACAAAGCTTTTGATCTTGATGGTACCTCCCCGGGGGGTGAACTTAATGGCATTGCTCACCAGGTTGCGCACCACCAGCTGCAGCATATCAGCATCTGCGATCACTTCTACCGCGTCGTCGATGGAGTAGGAGAGCGCAATGCCTTTATTTTCTGCAATGCTTTGTTGTGCCTCCAATGTGGTATAAAGTGTTTCGTAGGCATTCAGTGTTTTGTTTTTGGCCACTGTACCGTCCATCTGCGATTTTGACCATGAAAGCAGGTTCTGCAGCAATTCTGTGGTGTTGTTGGTCACTGTCAGCAATTGCTTTTCAAACTCAACCCGCTCATCGGGTTCGATCATGTTTTCGGCCAGCAGCATCAGGTAACTGCGTATCGAATCGAGTGGCGATTTGAGATCGTGGGAGATGATAGAGAACATTTTGTTTTTCTCCTGGTTGAGCCTTTCGAGCTGAAGGTGCTGTGCTGCTATCTGCAGGTGTTGTGTTTCTATTGCCTCAGCACGGCGTTCAGCCGATAGTTTCTCGTAGTGATAGTTTCGACGGATAAAACTATAGGTAAACATGGTGAACACCATTACCACTATGTAAGTGACTGTTTTGTC
>CAMPKG010000390.1 GCA_946887085.1 uncultured Sphingobacteriales bacterium | reverse complement strand
CCGTGAAGGCGTGCAACAATTTTGCGGCATAGTGCCAATCCCAGCCCGGTACCTTCGTATTTGTCTTTGGAATTCAATCGCGCGAATGTCTGGAATATTTTTTCAGCGTCTTCCTGGTCAAATCCGATTCCGTTATCCCGTACAGTGATCTCAACGAACGCCTCATTATTTTGCGTTAATATCGTCGAACGAAGTTGTACCTCAGGTCGCACGCCGGCCTTCGAAAATTTGAGTGCATTATTGATCAGGTTGTAGAATAGCTGGTGCAATAAAATATCCGCGCCTTCTATCTTCGGTAAATCATCCCGTTTTACGATCGCATTTGCCGATTGTATCAGCATCTCCATATCGGTAAGCACCCCGTCAACGATCTGGTTGAGGTCCACCGGTTCTATTGGCTGTTGGGTTCCGCTGAGTTTAGAGAATTTGAGTATGCCATCTATCATACTATTCATTCTGCCGGCGGCTAATTTCAGTCTTTCAATATAAAGCCTGCTTTCATCCTGTAGCGAGTCGCCCAGGAGTCGCTGCAGTTTATCTGTGAATATCTCTATTTTCCTTACCGGTTCTTTTAGATCGTGGCTGGCCACATGCGCAAATTGCTCGAGTTCCTGGTTGGATGCTTCCAGTTCCATTCTTTTGCGTTCAAGTTCCAGCTCGTTCTTCTTCTGCTGGTCAATATCTCTTAGGATAGCAATAAAAGCGTGTTTGCCTTGCTGTTTCGACGTCGAGATAGTCAGGGATATATAAAACTCCCTGCCCGTTCTGTCGAGGGCGGTTATATCAATGGTTTTGTTTAAAACACGGGCTTTCCCGGTCTGCAGGTACCGGGCCATCCCTTTTTCGTGAGCTTCCTTATACTGAGGAGGTATGATCGTATCTACAAGCCGCTTTCCAACGGCTTCCTCCCGGCTCCAGCCAAATATTTGTTCCGCCTTTGGGTTCCAGTATGTGATATAGCTGTCTTCGTCAATTACGATGATCGCGTCAGGCGCGTGTATCAGCAACTGCTGAAGGTTCAGTTCCTGCCCCGGAAGTTCCTCATCCAGCATTTTCAACTCTTTTTCGCTTAGTCAGAAAAATTCACAGGCAATATTAAGGGATCGCTTTGCCGGCATCTGAAAGGTACGACTATAAATTGTTATCGTTGCAGAACCATTAACTGAATGCCTGTTTGCACCCAGTTGTGCTGTTTCGTAATTTTATCACAAACCACCACATGAGAAAACTAATAGCATCCATGAACATGACCCTCGATGGGTTTTGCGACCATACAGCCGGGATAGCCGATGACGAACTGCACGAGCATTATAGCGACATGCTGAGAAAAGCAGGCCTCCTCCTATACGGCAGGACCACCTACCAGCTGATGGAGGACTATTGGCCCGGCCTGGTAAAGCGACCCTCGGGCAACAAAGCTCTGGATGATTTTGCTGTGCAGATAGACAGTGTACCTAAGATCGTTTACTCGCGTACACTTAAAAGTGTTGACTGGGAAACAGCTGAACTGAAACGTGAGCTGGTGAAAGAAGAAATTGAACAACTCAAGCAGCTGCCGGGCAAGGATATTTACGCAGGCAGCCCGAGTATGATCGTACAGCTGACGCAGATGGGGCTGGTAGATGAATACCATCTCTGCATCCACCCAGTCATCTTAGGCAGCGGCCTGACCTTATTCAAAAACATCACCAGCCAGATAGACCTGGAGCTTTTAAAGACCAAAACATTTGGCAGTGGGGTGGTGGCGCTTTATTACAGGAAGACGAAAAGGTAGATTCGGCTCAATCTGCGAAAAGTGATGCAATGGCTAATATGGCCAGTATGACTATGGGCACAGACCAGGCCAATATACTCACCGACCTCCTGCTGATACCAACCAACGTTGCGGAAAGCCCCATTAAGACCACGTACACGGCAAGTATCAACTGGTGAAAAATTACTTGTGCCATATCCACGCTGCTATGGCTCAGCTTGCTTTCTGCGTACACTATGCCGATATGGGATATGATGGTAATGCCGGTGATCAGCCAGAATTTTTTATGCTCGCCGTTCGACAGGCTGGCGATGCCCCATATATAGGCAACCATATAGGCAACAAAGAACAAACCCAGGAGGAACATAGGTTGAAGATAACTGTTATTCGTCGATCAGAGATCGGCAGCCGGTGCGACGTAGTAGGAGACTACGCCGGGCGGGGATTTGTAACTAGATTTTTGATTCTTATCTTACGCGAATGAAGTTGAAATCCCTATACGTGATTGTTCTGTTGCTAGCAACACCGATCTCAACCACGGCGCAGACAGATTTTAATAGCCACGTAGACGAAGGATGGATCACAGGCAATAGTTACCACAGCAAAGAAATAGGCTGGTCTATTCAAATTCCTGAAGGATGGCAGGTGACTGCAAGAAATTTTCTCGCTGCCCAAGACAAGAAGGGCAAAGAAGCTATAGAAAAGTCTGCAGGTGTTCAAATTGACATGTCTTCAGTAACACATTTGGTAGCATTTCAAAAGAGCCTTTACAATTCCTTTGCTTCAACCATCGAGCCCTTTGAAGAAGAGTATCCGGGCCAATACCAGGAACATAGCGAAAATCTTTATCAAATGCTTTGGCAAACTTTTACTGACAATAAGATGAAGTTTGACACCTTGTTAAGAACAGAAACTATTCAAGGTTTGGAATTCAATGTATTTGAAATAAATCTCTACAGCCCTAAAGGCGAGATCGTATTGAACCAGTTAATCTATAACAAGCTGTATAAGGGTTATGATTTTGGTGTAAATA
>CAMPKG010000389.1 GCA_946887085.1 uncultured Sphingobacteriales bacterium | reverse complement strand
AAAGCTGAGCACATAACCAGGAATAATCAGTTTAATCATGGCTAATCTGAGGTTCTGAATTTGTTATAAAATGTTGTCGCACTGAGGATGTTTTTTCTGTCTGAACCTCCGATTAAGCTGATCAGGCTGAAAATAGCTGATGACCATATTATCAGGAATAATCAGTTTAATCACGGTTAATCTGAGCCCGCCCGGATGACGCTTTGGTCGGACGGGGTTCAGACAATATCAAATATACAACAATTATTCAGTTAAGCCAAATACTTAGCACCCGGTTATTGATTATCAATTACAATAATATTATTTTGGGCTTTCGAATGGAACAAACAACGTCCTTAAACCAGTGCAGGAACTGCGGCAACGAGTTTGCCGGCAAGTTTTGCAATCAATGTGGAGAGAAGGTATTTCACACACATCAAAAAAGTATCAAGTACATCTTTGAAGAGTTCTTTCATTTCCTCACTCATTTTGAAGGCAGCTTTTTCAATACGGTGAGAACTATATTCAGGCACCCGGGCAAGCTCAGTGCTGACTACTGTAGCGGCATCCGGAAAAAATATTATAAACCCACCTCGCTTTACCTGTTGGTGGTCATCGTGTACCTGCTATTTCCATTATTTCCGGGTCTTAACTTATCAATGAAGGGGTACGAGGGCCAGGGAAGATTTGGCGTGCAGGCCACAGCAGTGATCAGGGAAAAAATGAAGGAAAAAAAGATCAGCTATTATCAACTGGCCGACAGGTTCAAAAATAAATCCACCATTACTTCCAAGTTCATCCTGCTACTGGTATTACCCTTATGCTCGCTCGGGCTGATGCTGCTTTTCATTAATAAGAAGAAAGTTTTCTTTGATCACTTCATCATGTCGATCGAGATAAATACGTTTTTTATTGCCGCCACGTTCCTGCTATTGCCACTCCTGGTAATAGCGATAGAGATACTGGCACCTGCGTTAACTCCGTATTTAGGTGACGACCTGTTCATTTTGATATATATAGTGCTTATACCGCTTTTTTGCACCATCGCTTTCAGAAGGTTTTACTCTTCTAAAACAGCACTAGCGCTTATCAAAAGCGTTGGTTTTATGGGCATCCACTTCCTGGTAATATTTTACGTCTACCGGATTATATCGTTTTACACGATAATGGCATTGATATAAAAAGTGCCGGGTATCACTTCCCGGCACCACTAATAAATAATACGTTTTTACGGATTCCCCAAAGTCTCATTATCACCCTTCTTCATCGGATCTTCTACATTATCGTCTTCGTCCATAGTACGGAAGCCTTCTTTGCTTTTGAACTGCTCTTCCATATTGCCATGCCTGCTTTTTTCACGTGGGTGGCTTACCTGTCCGCTGTCTTCCTGCGGCTTGCGTGGCTCGTCAAATGCCGAAGCACTTGTCGATCCTGAATTAATGTCATTGCGCACACCGATGCCTGTAGTTTCATCACGCGTATCGCGCGCGTCTGCGGGGCGTATATCGTCTTCCATAGCTTCGCGGCCGCCTGATGTTTGTTTTGTTTCTTTTCCCTGCCAGTTGTGGTCTGCATCTTTGCCTTCGTCGCGGCTGCGGTCTATATTTCCCTGCTGGGCACCCTGGTTTTGCTGCATGCGGTCTTTATTTTCCATTGCTTCTATTTTTAGCTGATAAGTAACAAGACTATGCCGCGACCATATTTAACCGGCAATTAAAACGTTAAAGTATTTAACGTCGAAAAGTACCGCAATTCCACCCGTTTGTCCTGCATTTCAGACATATCCGCATCCTAATTTTACATCAGTTCTTAACCCTTCAATGCGATACGATGAAAAGAAGAGATTTTCTATTCCAGACAGGAGCGGCGCTCGTAGCTTTCACCCTTCCCGGCACCAACAACTACGCTTTTGCTGCCGACCGGAAAACCACAGGTGCATGCATACCCACAACAGCAGATATACTCGGACCATTCTATCGCGCCAACGCCCCTTTCCGCAGCGATATGACCGTAACCGGCGATCCCGGCACACCGTTTAAATACAAAGGCCGTGTACTGGATGAGGACTGCAACCCTATACCCGGCGCCATTGTAGATGTATGGCAGGCCGATGATGGTGGCGCGTATGACAACACCACCGCTAATTTCAACTACCGCGGGCGTTTTCAAACAGCAACAGACGGTGCATATGAATTCACAGCCATAAAACCGGGCTGGTATCTCAATGGTGCCCAATACCGGCCTGCGCATATACATTTCCGGGTCACTAAACCGGGATATAAAGAACTGATAACACAACTATACTTCGAGAACGACCCCTATATAGCAGCAGACCCCTGGGCATCGGACCCGGATGCGGAAAAACGTATCGTACCTGTGGTAGCAACAGCAGGGATCGATACGGCGATCTTCGATATTACGCTGCAGGGGCCGCCGGTGGGTATTGACGAGGTCGGTGCTATATCTCCTGTGTCTGTCGAAAACCCTTTTAGCAATTCTATCGTATTTAATTCAGACGCCGGGATGAAGAACATTGAGCTGTTCGATTTTTGGGGAAGGCTGGTGGCTACTGCCTACGAGCTGGAAGGCACCAGGCGCTATGCACTGCCTGCAGACTACCTGGGCTGCGGCATCTACTTCTGTCGCGTGGAAACAGATAAAGGCATCTACGTGCACAAACTTGTAAAACAATAAAGCAAAGAGGAGCATAGGTTTATAGGTAAACGGCGAGCCGGGTGATCTCACCCGGCTTTTTATTATTAGCTTCGGGACATGGACGAACAGCAATTACAGTCGATAGCGCAGCAACTAAGAAA
>CAMPKG010000388.1 GCA_946887085.1 uncultured Sphingobacteriales bacterium | reverse complement strand
ATCCCCGCCAGGAACTGGTAGACAAGATACTTGAGTATAAAAGGTTCAAAGAAGCATCTGAACAGATGGCAATGATGGAGGCGGAGCGTTTGCTGCAAACCAAGCGCGGAAACATACGCAAGGAACTGGATGCCTTGGGAGAAGAATATTCTGAAGGTACCGAGATACAAACAGTGACCATGTTTAAGCTGATGCAGGCTTTTGAGAAGGTCATGAAGAAATACCAGGACCGGGTTAGCAAACCCCAGCACGTCGTTATTAAGTATAACTACAGCATGGAGGGACAGAAAGCCTTCCTGGTCGATCATATTAAGAATAATGTACGCGTTGCCTTTGAGACTTTATTTTCCCAATGCGAGAACCGTATTCATGCCATTTTTACATTCCTCTCTATGTTGGAGCTAATCCAGCAGAAATATTTCACTATCCTGATAGGCGGGGGCCGAAATAATTTCATTATTGAGTGGAATGAGAACCACGAAGGTCAGGAAAATGTTAAAACCGACGAAGAACCGGGCCAGGAGCCTGATTTGGAGGGTGGTTTGGCACAGTAATTGAACTATACTTGTTGCATTAATTGCTATAGAAAATTCCCCCAAACGCTGTCGGACAGAGGTTAGGGGACTTTTTGATTTCAGGCCTTTCCATCCTTCTTTTTGCCAATCATCAGTTTTTAATGATTTTTGCAGGCAATGAGCGCAAAGCCTGTAAATATTCTTGCAATCGAATCGTCATGCGACGAGACAAGTGCCGCTATCATTAGCGATGGCAGAGTGCTGAGCAATCTTATCGCTACACAGAAAGTGCACGAGCAATTTGGTGGTGTGGTGCCGGAAATGGCCTCGCGAGCGCACATGCAGCACATAGTGCCGATAGTGGACATTGCGCTGCAGCGATCGGGGATAAGCAAACATGAAATAGATGCGGTGGCTTTTACACAAGCTCCCGGCCTTATTGGTTCGTTGCTGGTGGGCGCTTGTTTCGCGAAAGCCTATGCCCAGGCCTTGCAGGTACCGCTGATATCGGTTCATCACATGCAGGCGCACGTGCTTGCACATTTTATCGAAGCCCCAAAACCTGAATTTCCTTTTCTATGCCTTACGGTGTCGGGCGGGCACACGCAGATAGTTTTATGCAAAAACCACCTGGAGATGGAAATACTAGGCGAGACCATAGACGATGCAGCAGGGGAGGCTTTTGATAAAGTAGCGAAGATGCTGGGTTTGCCCTATCCAGGAGGTCCGTTAGTTGATAAAAAAGCTATGGATGGAAACGCGCGGAGGTTTACGTTCCCCGTGTCAGATATGAAAAATTATGACTTCAGCTTTAGCGGGTTGAAGACAGCTGTTCTTTATTTCCTGCAGGATGAACGTAAGAAAGAACCGGACTTTGCAGAAAAGAATATGAATGACATATGCGCTTCTGTTCAGTATACCATCATCAAAATGCTGATGAATAAACTGAAGAAGGCCGCGCGTGATATGGGCATCAAACAGATCGGAATTGCCGGTGGTGTTTCTGCAAATAGCGGATTGCGCAAAACGCTTCTGGAAACAGGCGAACAAGAGGGGTGGGCTGTTTATATACCCAAATTCGAATACTGTACTGATAACGCAGCGATGATAGGCATAACGGGCTATTACAAATACCTGAGTGGAGAATTTACCGATCTGTCGGTAAGTCCTACTGCCAGGGCCAGCTGGTCATGAGCAACCAATATTTCCAATTCAAACAATTCAGGATAGTGCAGGGGAGAGCTGCTATGAAGGTATCGACTGATGCCTGCATACAAGGTGCGTGGACACCGATAAACCATGACGTGCAACATGTACTTGACGTTGGATGCGGTACCGGTTTGCTTTCCCTGATGTTAGCACAGAGAAATCATGCGATAGAAATAGATGCAATAGAACTTGACCCGAACGCGGCTCTTGACGCCGCAGATAATATCGATCGATCTCCGTGGAAAGAGCGGATAAACGTTGCGGCAGGTGATGTAAAAGATTATAAAACTGACAAACAGTATGATCTTATCGTCTGCAACCCACCTTTTTTTCAAAACAACCTTTTAAGCGGTAAAGAGGACCGGCGTATGGCCAGACACACCATTTCGCTCTCTTATTCCGACCTTTTCGCAGTCATTCAGCGGCACCTTTCCTCCGCGGGTTATGCGTCCGTCATGCTGCCATCGGCAGAGCATGAAATATGGGAAAACCTAGTGCTTAAAAACAATTGGTCGATAATCAGAAAACTGCTAGTAAGGCCACGGGTTGGCCTTGGGGTAAACCGTGTTGTCAGTTTGTGCGTCCCGGCAGAAGGCGAGATAATTACCGAACATCTTACTATATACGACGGCAATGTGTATACATCGGAATTTATACACTTGTTGTCTCCTTATTATCTGAAGCTATAGACTTGCTTATCGCGAAGTAAACACCGATGGCTATCCAGCCCAACCAGAAGCAATATGCGCCGAGGTGAAAACGCTCGCCCAACCACCTGTGCGAAAGCGTCTGGCTAAAATCCATATAAGTAAAATAAATGCCTACGCATGCAGATATCAGCAGGAGCGCAGGTATATATCTGCTATAAATACGAGATAATTTGCGCCCAAAATACGCGATGGTATAAAGCATAGCGTATATAAGCAAAACAACCATCGCCGCCTGCCACCACACTTTCAAAAATCCATATTCTTTATATATCCACTTGATGCCGACACCCCCTATCCAGGAAACTTTCGAGAATAGGTAGCCTGAAAGTATTGAGAGTAATACTAACAGCATCCATAAAGTATTCCTTGCCTTTATAGG
>CAMPKG010000387.1 GCA_946887085.1 uncultured Sphingobacteriales bacterium | reverse complement strand
AGTTGTAAACCGTGATGTTCTTAACACCGACACCCGGATCGAAGATAACATTCAGTTCATCGCTTGCAGGGTTTGGGTACATATTTATGTTGTTGCTTTTAGCAATAGATGGAACATTTGTTGTCCATTTTGTTACAGCAAATGTCACCGGCTCGCTATACATTGTTGCCGAATCAATCAGAGTTACGGTGATATACCAGGGATTGCCATTGCCTGCTACACTTTCAAGATACACTTGCAGCTTTAGATCCATAAACTGCGTGGATGCTAAAGTGCTTTCCTTGTTATCGTCGTAGTCAGACGTAGTGTTATAGTTATAACAAGTAAAATTGTCACAGATGCCAAAGCCAGCGTTAATGAAATCATTCGGAAGACTGTGCCCGGTAATTTTCCAATCAAGGTTAAGATTGGACGAAGTAGTGTTCGTCACCTTTGCTTTGATATCTGCACTTGAATGTACAACGTAATAAACGGTGTCTTTGTCTATAGAAAAGGACTGCGCACTGCTTTGCTTTGCGGCCGCCAGCATGAACAATCCTAATATAAGGGGTATAATTTTCTTCATCTTAACAGTATTTCTCGTACGCAAATTAATGAACATTAATTATAATTCAAAGAATTGTGCCGTCATTAGCTTGTTAAAATTTAATTATAGGAAAACCTGAGCTGCTTATTTTCGTACATTGCTTTCCAGCCTACAAAGGGCTGGGTTATTTTATGAATTTTCGTAAAGTGTTTAGACAAGGGAAAGTATTTATTGCAGGTGCTATGGCATCTTTATTATTAATAATTTTCATACAAGCGAAGCCGGCAGACTCATATTTCGAGATATCCAAGAACCTGGACATTTTCGCCACACTTTTTAAAGAACTCAATACCTTTTATGTGGATCCGATAGAACCGGGAAAGCTGGTTAAGACAGGAATCGATGCTATGCTTGAGGACCTGGACCCGTATACTAATTACATAACTGAGTCGGATATAGAGGAATACGAGTTTCAAACCACCGGTAAATACGGCGGGATCGGCGCTACTATGCGGAAAAAAGACGATGTAATTGTTGTGGGCGATGTCCACGAGTTCAGTCCGGCAGCAAAGGCTGGCCTGCATCCCGGTGATGTGGTGCTGGAAATCGATGATCACATTGTAAAAGGTAAGTCAATTGACGACCTTAGCGTGCTCTTGAAAGGATCTCCCGGTACCCAGGTGGCAGTAAAGATAAAAGACGTATATACAGGCGAGGAGTCCGTAAAAATTATTACAAGGGGCGAAATAGAACTTTCCAGCCTGCCATTTGCGGGTCTTATCGGGCCAACTAAAACTATCGCTTATGCAAAACTTACCCAATTTACCCCTGGTTGCGGACGAATTTTACGAAGCGCGCTTGACAGTTTAAAAAGGGCACAACCTGCATTGACGGGAGTAGTCCTGGATTTGCGTAACAATCCCGGAGGGTTGCTTGACGAGGCGGTGGCGATCTGTAACATTTTTATGGACAGGGGACAGCTTGTAGTGAGCACAAAAGGCAAAATGCCGGAATGGGACAAGGATTTCAATACTTTAGGTACGCCATGGGATACAAAAATCCCTTTGACGGTGCTCGTTAACAGGTCATCCGCCTCAGCCTCAGAGATAGTTGCCGGCACCGTGCAAGACCTTGATCGCGGGATAGTTATCGGAGAACGCTCTTACGGCAAGGGCCTGGTGCAGGTGACGCGGCCGCTAGGGTACAACGCCCGGTTGAAACTGACGACAGCCAAGTATTATACCCCTAGCGGAAGGTGCATCCAGGCTGTTGATTATGCTTCGCGAAACCCGGATGGAAGTATTGGCAAAATACCAGATTCGCTAAAGAAGGAATACAAGACAAAAGGTGGAAGGAGGGTTCTGAGCGGAGGAGGTGTCGAGCCCGATATCCATGTAGAGGATGATCAATACAGCAAGCTTGCTATTACGCTGTACACAAAAAGCTATTTGTTTGATTATGCCACAAAGTATGCGTCACAACACAAGACGATTCAACCTGCGGCAGGTTTTGCCCTGAGCAAGGAGGAGTTTAACCAATTCGCAAAATGGCTGGAGGATAAAGATTATTCTTACAAATCTGAAACAGAGGAAATGCTTGATTCGTTGAGGCAAATAGCGACGAGGGAAAAATACTTTGATGCGATAAAGGCTGATTATGCGCAACTCCAGTCAAAAGTATCGCACGATAAAAAACAAGATCTTCTGAAGCACCAGGAAGAAATAACACGATTCCTGGAAAGTGAAATTGTATCGCGCTATTATTTCCTGAGAGGGCGTATCGAAAATAGCCTGCGCAATGACAATGACGTCAAAAAAGCGGTTACACTCATCGATCAGCCTACGCAATACCAGGCATTGTTGCAGCCGCGCAAAACTCAATAGCTATTTGCGCCACCTCAATAGTTCATCGACAAGTTTGCGGTCGTTGCTAAGTCGCGGCACTTTGTTCTGACCTCCAAGCTTGCCGATCGACTTCATGTATTCTTTGAAGGCGTGTCTTTGCACAGACGTTATCTTCAGCGGTTGCAAAATACCCCCGGTGATGAGATCGTCGTAATAAATGTTTTTTTCGCGCAGGTGGTTGTCGACGGTCTTCTTGAAATTCTCAGGATTATCAGGCTCCCGCTCAAACTCCACCAACCACTCGTGGTAAGGTAGCTCCCCTGTGGTATTGATCTGGGGGGCAACGGTGAATTCAATGATATGTGCGCCATGTTCCTGTGATGCTTTCAGCATAGCATGTTCTACTTCTTCGCCAATGACGTGTTCGCCAAAGGCTGAAATAAAATGTTTAGTACGACCTGTTACTACCAGTCTGTATGGATCGGTACTCACGAACTTAACAG
>CAMPKG010000386.1 GCA_946887085.1 uncultured Sphingobacteriales bacterium | reverse complement strand
TGACAAGGGTTTGAGCCAACTGGCACATATATTGCAACGTCTTTTATTAAGGTATGCCTGAATATTTTTTTAGGCTATTGTATAAGGTAAAATTTGTACTTAACTTTCATAAAATTCGTTCTTTAACTTTTAAAAAGTGCCTATGATTTTCTCTAGAACTTATCGGTACAACTCCTCAATGCCTGCTGAAGATATCAAGGGCCGGCTG
This sequence comes from uncultured Sphingobacteriales bacterium, assembly GCA_946887085.1. The sequence goes on along the minus strand of CAMPKG010000386.1, from coordinate 2,679 downwards.
GTTGGGAAACATGTAAAGGTTCATAACATGGACTTTGAAGTTTCCGAGAAGGACCGCATGCTCAGGATTATTCCTCACGCCGAGCAGGAAACGAACATCAAAACTTTGCCCATCACTCACATCGAGCTGAAAGGTAAAGGGGATAAGACCCAGGTTGTCATCAACTCTAAAATGCGCAAGATCGATTCCGGAGGGCCTATGCTCATCGTTATCTTTTGCATGTTTATGTTGATAGCGGCAATCCTGTTCTTTGTTTTCGGGGAAGCAGAGTACCTGAGCTTCACCTATACGCTGGCAGGCATCAGCCTGGCCATATTCCTGGTGTTCTGGATGCGTATGGAGACTGGCTATTTTGACTATGTACGCAAGCTGCGCGACTACGTGAAAAAGGAAAGCGTAGTATAACAGCTACCCGGATCCCGAAACCCTATCAAACGGTACCTGTCGGGCCGTGCTTCAGAACGTTACTCTATATATTCCCTAAGGGATTCAACGGTATTCTCGCCGTTGACGATCTTAATAAGCTTTCTATCCTTATCGTATACATTTATCTGGGGCAGGCTCTGGTAGCGGAACGTCTTAAGGATAAAGTCTGAACTGTCCAGTCCATACTGGAAGGTTGGATGATATTTCGATACATGTGTTGTGTTCTCGAAGAAGTCTAGTAGCGGCTCCTGGTTGGGTGAAGCTATCATGATAACCTTCGACCTCTTGAACAACGCCACATTTTTTCCTAAAGCCTCGGTCATCTCCTGGCAGTGCCCGCACGTGGGGTTAAACATCATTACGAATAAATTAGCATCGTTTTCCAGGTCTTTGCTCGTCACGAAGGCTTTTTTGGGTGTCAGCACCCTGATGGGGGGCATGGGCGCACCTACTTCTTTATAGTCTATACTATCGGTTGTAAACGCAGCAACCGCATTTTCCGGCTTCTTATTTTTCTTCTTCTTCTGGCCAAAAGCTATGGACACGGTGCCTAGCAGGCAAACAATGATTAGTAACTTGCGCATACAGCGAATTTAGGGCAAAACGTTAAAATGATTTGCTAATTATATTATGACTCCATCATCGCAGATACCCCTGGCCGAGCGCCTGCGGCCCCATACCCTCGAAGATTATATAGGACAGGAACACCTGGTTGGCCCCGGCAAAGTACTGGAGCAAATGATACATGCCCGCAAGGCGCACTCCATGATATTCTGGGGACCCCCGGGCGTAGGGAAGACCACTATCGCACAGATCATTGCGCGCTCGCTGGAGATGCCTTTTTTTAACCTCAGTGCCATTGACAGCGGGGTCAAGGAAGTGAGGGCAGTCATTGAACAAGCCCGTAAAGCAGGACACGCCTTGCTGTTCATCGACGAGATACACCGCTTCAATAAAGCCCAGCAGGATAGCCTGCTCGGCGCCGTGGAGAAAGGCATTATCACGCTTATCGGAGCAACTACCGAAAACCCTTCTTTCGAGGTCATCAGCGCCTTGCTGAGCCGCTGCCAGGTGTATGTACTCAAGCCCCTGACTGAAGACCACCTGATGGCGCTGGTGAACCAGGCCATGGTGAAAGACGAATGGCTCTCGGCGCAGGGGCTGGTAATAGCAGAATGGGAGGCGCTCCTGCAATTGAGTGGGGGAGATGCCCGCCGCCTGCTGAACCTCCTCGAGCTCATCGCATCCTCGCTGCCCGAAGGTCATACTACGGTGACCAACGAGGTAGTGCAGGACATCGTACAGCGCAAAATGGCCCTGTACGATAAGACAGGCGAGCAGCACTACGATATCATTTCCGCCTTCATCAAATCCATGCGGGGCAGCGATCCTAATGCTGCCGTCTATTGGCTGGCGCGGATGATAGAGGGTGGGGAAGACCCCAAATTCATAGCGCGCCGTATGCTGATACTGGCCAGCGAGGACATCGGCAATGCCAACCCCAACGCCCTGCTGCTGGCCACCACCACCTTCCAGGCTATAGAGATGATCGGCTGGCCCGAGTCGCGTATCATTCTCTCGCAGTGTGCTACTTACCTGGCATCCTCGCCCAAGAGCAATGCTTCTTATATGGCCATCAACAACGCACAGGCGCTGGTGGGCAAAACGGGCGACCTGCCGGTGCCCTTGCCCATACGCAATGCGCCCACCGGCCTGATGAAGAAGATGGACTACGGCAAGGGCTATAAATATGCCCACGATTACAGCGGCAATTTCGTGGACCAGGAATTTCTGCCCGATAAAATAGCCGGCACCAAACTCTACGACCCCGGCAATAATGCCACCGAAGCCCGCCTGCGCGATTACCTCAGGCATTGCTGGAAGGATAAGTATGGGTATTAACTGAACCACTGATTAATCGGGATTAGACTGATTGCACTGATATTTAAACTCATGGCATCAAGGGTCACTGGTCGTTAACAAAAATGATAATCATTGTTGTTGATCTGCGGTTTTTTTAAAACAACAACATCCCTCTTTTGGGGCGTATCGCTTGTAGGACAATGTTTTCCGCCGAAAATGGTGCGCATGAAAATGCTAATGGTTGATGTCGGTTCATTTTGGTGAATTTGTTATAAACTGTTGTCCTAAAACAGTTGTTTTTCATTTTCTCAACTCCGCCGATGGTAGGGGAGCCATTCGGAAGATTAGGTCTGCAATCCTTTACAGGCAAGCACTCCGGCGCCAATTTAT
>CAMPKG010000385.1 GCA_946887085.1 uncultured Sphingobacteriales bacterium | reverse complement strand
GCTAAAGCCAGCAGCAGTATAAGTCCGAAAATGCGTTTTATATAAAAAAGGATGCCTTTTTGCTGAATCTCTGCCATAACTCGTTATGGCTCAAAAATAGGCAATTAATACAAGTAGCAGGTCTCCACTGTTTTGACACCTTCTTTCTCCGTTTCGCTTGAGTTGGCTTCGCAAAGGCTCCTCGCTTTGTCCTTAGTGTCAGTGATGTTGTAGTCCCTGTACAGGGTATCGGGCAGGCCGGGCTGGCCGCTGTAAGAGATCTCGCACCGGCAAACATAGTCGCGCCTGCACGATGTAACCGCAACAAGCATTACCAGTAAAACAGCAATCAATAAACCGGGACGTAATTTCATTTGGGTTATAATTTGAACGGTTGAAGATAAAAGTAAATTTTCAAAAGCACAAACGTTAACGATAATTCAATTTTATTGGTTTACAAGGTGCACGCATAGGTTTTCGCTTAACTTTACGAGGCAACGAAACGCGATGATACAACCCAACCCTTTAGTAGAAAACCTGGAGCTCCTGGCGCGGCAGGTGGTCGAAGGATTTATCATAGGATTACATAAAAGCCCCTTCCATGGTTTCTCGGTAGAGTTCGCCGAGCACAGGCTCTATAACCAGGGCGATCCGTTAAGGCATATCGACTGGAGAGTTTATGGGCGTACGGATAAACTGTTCATCAAACGTTTTGAGGAAGAGACCAACCTGCGCTGCTGCGTGGTGGTAGATACGTCATCTTCCATGCACTTTCCCAAGGACGAAAAGAAATACAGCAAGCTGCAGTTTGCCTGCCTGGCAGCGGCCAGCCTGTTCCAGTTGCTGAAGCGCCAGCTCGACGCGGCATCGCTGGTGCTTTTCGACGAGCAGATACATTATATGTCGGATTGCCGTTCGGCGCACAGCCATTACCGCCTGCTGACGCACGAATTGGAAAAGACCTTGCAGTACAGCCCGCTGAACAAAAAGACCAATGCCGCCGATGCCCTGCACCTGGTGGCGGAGCAAATGCACAAACGATCGCTTGTGGTGGTGTTCAGCGATATGATGGATGATGCCGACCAGGTCGAGGAACTTTTCTCGGCCCTGCAGCACCTTCGGTACAATAAACATGAAGTGATCCTTTTCCATATAATAGACGGTAAACATGAAGCCGCCTTCAATTTTGAGAACCGGCCATACGAATTTGTGGACATGGAGAGCGGGGAAAAGATAAAACTGCAGCCGCACCAGGTGAAAGAGCAATACGTACGTCAAATGGAGGAATTTCAAAATATGATTGAGGCCCGCTGCCACCAATATCACATCGACCGTATCCCGGTTGACCTTTCGGAGCTGGTAGAACAGGTGCTCTATGCATTTTTACTGAAGCGAAATAAATTGCTCTAATTCTCAGGATTTTTATACCTTTGCACCCCATTGAAGTTTTTTGACAGCAATGAAGGTGTGAAGTGGATATATAGTAGTATTTATATATCCGTGGAATGATCCAGAAACGCAGGGCTAACGACATGAAACATAACAGGGAATTTGAAATTGCATGGCAGGGGTTAAAACCCGGGTTGCATACGTTTCAATATGACCTGAACGACAAGTTCATTGAAGAGAAGGGTGGTACGGAAAGGGAATTCAAAGACCTTGATGCGCAGATAACGCTCAGGTTCGACAAAAAGACGAATTTCTTCCTTTGCCATTTTGATATTGACGGGAGTGTTACCGTGCCTTGCGACAGGTGTGGCGACGAATACAAACTGAGGCTCTGGGATGAGTTCGACCTGCTGATAAAGCTGACGGGCGATGAGTCTGAAGAACACGAAGAAGATGCCGATGTAGTGTTCATCCCGCGTAGCGAAACGGTGATAGACATAAGCAATTGGCTGTACGAATTTGTGATGCTGAGTGTGCCTTTGCAACATGTACACCCCGACACGGCAGATGGAAAGTCCGGATGTAACCCTGAAGCCCTGAAACTGCTTGACCAATTATCGGGCGCCGATGAAAAGCCGGCAAATGATATCTGGAAAGGCCTGGAAGCATTGAAAGAAAAGACTGACAAAGAAAAGACTAACAATAAACGTAAATCGAAATAAAATCTCAATAAGATGCCTAATCCGAAGCGACGTCACTCACAACAACGCGGTGCAAAACGCCGTACGCACTATAAAGCTGTAGCTGCTACATGGAGTGTTGACCCCGTAACCGGCGAAAGCCATCTGCGCCACCGTGCCCATTGGGTAGAAGGTAAACTTTACTATCGTGGTAAAGTGGTGATAGATAAAGCGCCAGCTACAGAAGGGGAAACAAATTCATAATCGGCTACATTTACGGTTCTAAATGAAGATAGGGTTTGACATCATGGGCGGCGACTACGCGCCCGCCGAAGCTATTAAAGGTGTTCAAATGTTTTTCGAGCAGGTGACCGATCCTTCGGTGCACCTATTGCTCATTGGCAACGAAGAGGCTGCCAAACCCCATCTTTCATTATTGGAGCCTTACCAGGACCGTTATACGTTCGTTCCTGCTCCCGAGGTCATCGGCATGCACGAACATCCCACCAAGGCGCTGAAAGAAAAACAGAATTCCAGCATTGCAATAGGTTTTGGTATGCTCGCTATGAAGAAAGCAGATGCTTTTATCAGTGCGGGTAACACGGGTGCCATGATGGTGGGCGCTATGTACTCGGTAAAAAATATCGATGGCATACAGCGTCCTACAATTGCATCGCCCGTTCCGAGGCCAAGCGGCAAATTCGGCCTGCTGCTGGATGTTGGTATTAATGCAGATTGCAAGCCTGAGAACCTGGTGCAATTCGCGCAACTTGGTTCGCTGTACGTGAAGAATGTGTACGGCATAGAAAATCCCCGTGTTGGCCTGCTGAACCTTGGTGAAGAAGAG
>CAMPKG010000384.1 GCA_946887085.1 uncultured Sphingobacteriales bacterium | reverse complement strand
GCACGGTATTCTCCTTTTTGTTCATCTTCAACTATAATCCTTCCCATTTCATAATAAGTTAGAACCATTGTAATATTCACGTTACGAACGATCTGGTTTTTCGCTTTTTCAAGCAACGACTTTATAGATTCATAAAGTGCGTTATTCTTTTTCACTGTTGCCATGTCAAATTGCTTTTAAATGTTTGCTGTTTTTTGTTTGCATTTTCGCTTTTAGCAGGTAAGCCACCGAGCATCGCACATTGTTGATATACCCATCAGGATTTAGCTTTGGCGAAAAGTAATTTATGTCCTCAAGTAATCAACAGCAGATGTTTGATTGTATTAAGCAATGGCAGAGTAGTGGTTTGTCCCAAAAGGCCTGGTGCGAAGAAAATAATGTGGTCTATGGCGTTTTTCATTATTGGTACAGACGCTTCCGGAACCAGCATCCCGATAATAAAGTGGATGCCAAAGATAGATTTGTGCAGCTAAAGGTTCAGGATCGTTCGTGGGGTACTGCCTGGTGTGAGTTGGTGCTAAGTAGCGGCCAGCGGTTATTCTTCCATCAGCCTGTTGCGGCAGAGTTCATTAAAAGTTTACTGGATTGATCATGTTGCATCTATCACCCTCCTGTAACTATTACCTGTATAGCGGCCATGCCGATATGCGCAAGAGTTTTGATGGGTTGTGTGGCATCATTAAAAGTGAGATGGCGCTGAACGCACTGGGTGGTTCCGTTTTTATTTTTATGAACCGCCGGCGCACGCAGGTTAAATTGTTACTTTGGGAAGGTGATGGTTTTTCCATTTATTACAAACGCCTGGAAAAAGGCACCTTCGAGTTGCCAGCTACCAATAACCAGTTAGCATCGATTGTGCTGGACGCCCGCCAATTACAGTTTATTTTACAGGGTGTATCCCTTAAAAGAATCGTTTATCGTTCGCGTTTAAAAAAATCAGCCTGAGTTATCCACCTGGTATTTTTCATTTTCGGTTTTTCAAGGCGAATTATACTCATTTTTTCCATAATTGTTCGCCCCTTGCTGTGCTGTTTTATTTTTGATCTGTGATGCAAACACCGGAGCCGCCACATATTGATTATAAGCAGTTATACGAACAACAGCTCGTTGTTATGGAGAAACTGACACAGCAACTGGCGGCGCATGTTGACAAGGAGGCTGCTCTTTCTGCTGAAATCGCGAAGCTTCGCAAAATGATCTTCGGTGTTAAAGCGGAACGTTTTATCCCGGCTGCCGATGTTACCGCTTCCGGGTTGCAACTGGCCCTTGACCTGAGTGTGGAAACAGTGGCCCACTGTAAGCTCACCAGCGCTACTACTGTTGAATATGTCCGCACCAGGGTACAGGTTGTTCCTGATAAACCGAAGGCACATCCGGGACGCATGAAGCTGCCCGGGCACCTGCGCCGGGAAGTGATCCTGCTGAAGCCGGAGAGTGATGTCAGTGGCCTACGCAGAATGGGCGAAGACATAACCGAGATCCTGGATTATATCCCCGCTGAGTTATACGTGAAGCAATACATCCGCCCTAAATATGCCGCTCCTCTCCCTGAAGGAGGCAGCACAGTTCTTGCTGCTGCGCTTCCTGGCCGCCTGCTGGAAAAATGCATGGCTGGTGAAGGGTTGCTTGCTCAGATGATCGTTGATAAATACCTGGATCACCTGCCGATCCACCGGCAACTGCAGCGCTACCAACGCATGGGGGTAACCATTGCGCAATCCACCAGCAACGACTGGTTCCGGATGGTACTGAACCACCTGCATGCACTCTACGAAGCCCATAAACGCATTACCCTGGCCACTTCCTATCTCGGTGCAGATGAAACACCCATCAGGGTAATGGATGAAGACAAAAAAGGCACAACACACCGGGGTTTTTACTGGGTCTATCACAATGCTGAGCAAAAATTGGTACTCTTTGACTACCGGCCGGGTCGGGGAAGAGAAGGCCCGGATGATATTCTAAAAGACTTCCAGGGTTATTTACAAACAGATGGCTATAGTGCCTACGAGGACTTCGATCGAAGGCCAGGCATTACGCTATTGCATTGTATGGCGCATGCCCGACGCAAGTTCCATGAAGCCTTGCAGAATGATCAGCCGCGCGCGGAATATGCACTTACATTATTCCGGCAGCTTTATGCGATTGAACGTAGCATCAAGGACCGGGCACTCACGGGCGATGCTGTTGTTCAATTACGTCAGCAGGAAGCAGTACCTATTTTGCAAACCCTGAAAACATGGATGGTAGATGAGTATCCTGAACTCGTTGTTAAGAAGAGTTCGATTGCCCAGGCGATGAATTACTTCCTGCCACGCTACGAGAAGCTCTGTCTCTACACAAAAGATGCCCGCTTGAACATAGACAACAATCTTGTTGAAAATGCGATACGTCCGGTAGCCGTTGGCAGAAAAAATTATTTGTTTGCTGGTAGTCATGAAGCCGCGCAGCGTGCCGCGATGGTGTATTCCCTGCTTGCTACTTGTAAACTGCATAACATCAATCCCTATTACTGGCTGAGAGATGTATTGGAAAACATGCACCGATTTACTACAGATGCGATCGAAGGTATGCTTCCACAAAACTGGAAAAAATTACCAGAAGTGTAATGGGTTGCTCGGTGGCTTACTTTAGCAGGTTCATATCGTCACTGATCTTCCTGTCCAGTACCCTGGCATAATGCTGCGTTGTTTTGAGGTTCTTATGCCCGAGCATTTTACTGACAGATTCCATAGGCACGCCATTGCTCAGGGTAATAGTGGTCGCAAACGTATGCCTTGCCGTATGTGTGGTCATTTTCTTACTGATTCCACAGATGTTTGCAATCTCTTTCAGGTACTCATTATATTTCTGATTACTCAGCACAGGCAATACCTTTTCCGAGTTCAGGCATGAAGGATGATCCTCGTAT
>CAMPKG010000383.1 GCA_946887085.1 uncultured Sphingobacteriales bacterium | reverse complement strand
TATAAAACCTTCTCCGCCCATACCCCGTATGCATCGAGGATCTTTCGCTTAGGATCAGCAAGCATGGTAAAGGGCAACGAGAATTTCTCTTCAAACTTTTTGTGTTTTTTCTCATCATCGGGACTAACGCCCACTACCGTCACACCTTTGTCTTTCAGCAGCGAAAAATTGTCGCGCAGGTTGCATGCTTCTACCGTACACACGGGAGTATCGTCCTCCGGATAGAAGAATAAGGCCAGTTTTTTTCCTTTGAAATCGATCAGCGAAACGGTATTGCCATCCTGGTCCTTTGCTTTGAATGCCGGTGCCTTGTCTCCTGCTTTTAGTTCCATGTTCTATCGCGTGAAGCTGTATTTTAAAGTTTTGCTGTTGTTGTTTTCGTCAGTCGCAGTTACTACAAGGTTGTGCTTCCCTTTGGGACAGTGCTCATCGAACTCGTAAAAATAGTTATTCCCGTTCTGTTCGAAGAGGAGCCATTTGCCATCCAGCTCAGCGCGGAATTTCTTTACTGAGGTTACGTCGTCCTTTGCAGTGAATGTAATTCGTTTTGCACTGGCCAGGTTTGCACCACTCTTTAACGATGTGGTTATTTCGGGAGCTTCCGTATCTGTCACCAGCCAGAACTCTCCAAAGTTGCGTACCGATGCTTTGAAATATCCGTTCTCAAGTTTGGCGGCCTTACCAGATTCTGATTTCCCGTCGCTGTGCATCATTACGATCTTGTCCTTTTCCAGCGGCATTTTATCGGGTTTTATCCGCAGGTCAAAATAATTATGCACCGGCACGTAGGGTTGGTGAATGGTATGCCTGTCGGAGTACCCGTTGGCATGCGAAGCGCGGCGGTATTCAAGGCATAGCCTTTCATATAAAGCAGTTTCAGGCAAGGTAAACGCGATGTGTTTATTGCTGTATTGATTTTCTTGCCGTACGCTGAATTGTCTGTCCCCGGGGCAGTGAGTTGCGGTGTCTTCGGAAGAAGTGTAGATCATCCAGAAGGCGATCCTGGTTTTATTGCCTGCGGCATCTTCCAGTTCGATGCGTACTCTTTTGGGTATTGAATTACCGAATTCCAACTGGCCGCGTTGCGTGAACGAGCGGTAATCAGATGTGTACCTATAGATATTATTGAGCTGGTTGCCGTCGAGTTGAAATAAACACTGCACCCATTTATTTGATTGCTGCTTTGTTTTATAGTCAGCAAAAGCGTGCAGGTAACGCGTTAAGTCATAGCCGATATCATCCAGCCTGATGTGTATGAACTGTGTCTCGTTCATATACAGGGTCGCCGTATAAAAATTCAGCGTGTTACTGCTACCATTCATGAAATCATTGACAACGAGGCCGAGTCCTATTTCCTGCTTGTCAACGCGTACAGTATCCAGCGTATATTCATCCCCCGCTTTTTGAAGTTTCAGCAGGCGCGGTGTTTGCTCATAGATGGTTTTGTTGGTCATTTCATAAACGGCCAGCTCTGTAGGTATTGGTGCGATAGTGTCTTTTATATCGAAGCCAAAAAGCTGCGGGTTCAGAGGGTGTTCTGTTTTGCTATCCCTTATTTCGAAATGCAGGTGCGGGGCTGTTGAAGAACCAGTATTACCCGACCTTGCTATTTGCTGTCCTTTCTTTACAGGAAATTGGTTGGGCTGCAATGCAAGGTCAACTTCCCAGTTCTCTTTCTTGTATTGCTCCTTGCGTACAAACTTTTGTACATCGGGCATGAAATCATTCAGGTGGGCATACAACGTGGTATAGCCATTGGGATGGGCGATATATAAGGCATGGCCAAACCCGCCACGCTCCATTTTTATTCGTGCGATATAGCCGTCGGCAACACTGTATACGGCCATATTCTCCTGTCCGTTTGTCTTTATGTCTATGCCGCTGTGGAAATGGTTGGGACGGCATTCGCCGAAATTGCCTGCGAGCATGATGGGAATATCCAGGGGGTTCCTGAAATCCTTCGGGTATGTGGCGGTCTGTGCCTCCGCCAGGATGGCGCTAAGGCTTAGCCCGAGCAAAGCAAAATATTTCTGAAAGAGCATGTATGCAAAATAAAACATCCCGGCTTAATCCTTTTGTCAATACAACTATAAAAAATATTCTGCCACTATAGTTTGAGGGCGCAGGCAAATAGCTTTAGATTTGCGCCGTATTTATATGTTCTTCGAACAGAGCTATAGACAATGCTGGAAAAGCTGAGAAATAAGTGGAAGGTGAACGGCGTGCAGCTGATTCTTATCCTTTGCACATTTGCCATTGGTGGCAGTCTTTGCGGCTATGCAGGCAGGAAGGTTATCGCTTTGCTTCCCATCGAAAAAGACGTTCTATGGGTGATCACTTACATCATCCTGGTCACTTTACTCTGGCCGTTGGCGGTGCTTGTCGTAAGCGTGCCTTTGGGCCAGTTTCCTTTTTTTAAAAACTACCTCGCCCGCATCGGCCGGCGGATGCGCGTCGTCAAATAAACTAGTGCAGGATCGCCCTGAGTACGGCCAGCGACCTTATTGCACCCATATGCTGTGTGTGCCTGTGCAGAAACTCGATGTACCAATCCATAAGGCGGTTTCGGGCCGCTGCATTCAGTTCTATTTTTTTCAACTCATCGGGGTGCTGAACTTTCAGTAGCGAATCCAGCGCGCGGGCGTCCTCATCCTCCAAAAAAGGGGCCATGCGTGGCGGAGCTTCGGTAAATGCGCCCTCGGCGAGATTGGGATGAGGAGTAGCGTCCGAATAATTTCCATGGATCTCATAGCCCAGTAAACGGCTGATGCAGATAATAAAAAAAAGCGGCAGGTTGGCGCAATCGCCTGCATGCTCGCGGTCAAGCGTGCAGAGATAATCAAAAACGAAATCGAACACTTCGGGCATGGGCGCATGCTCAGGCAGTAACCGAAGTAACAGCTCAACAGAAAA
>CAMPKG010000382.1 GCA_946887085.1 uncultured Sphingobacteriales bacterium | reverse complement strand
GATAAAACCCTGGTAAGTAATATTCTCTGCTTTTAGTCCTTTAACTGTCGGGTCAATGATGCGCTCGGTGATCTTTTTCATGAAAGCATCATCGGCAAATGGAACAGGAGATATCGCACCCATGCCGCCTGTGTTAGGCCCGGTATCGCCTTCACCGATGCGTTTGTAGTCTTTTGCTTCTGGCAGGCGTACGTAGTTGGTGCCATCTGATAATACGAAAACAGAAAGCTCGATACCCGTCAGGAATTCTTCAACTACCACTTTCTTACTTGCATCGCCGAACTGCGCTTCTTTGATCATGGTTTTGAAGCTGTGGATAGCTTCGGCTTTATCCTGCGCAATCACAACGCCTTTACCCGCTGCCAGGCCATCTGCCTTTAAAACTATTGGCAATGCATGTGCGTCGAGGTAAGCCATTCCCTCATCAAAATTCTCTTCAGTGAACTCGCGGTAACCGGCAGTAGGTATACTGTGGCGACGCATGAATTTTTTAGAAAAAGCTTTGCTGCCTTCCAGTTGCGCGCCTTCTTTCGATGGTCCTGCAACGATGATGTGTTTCAGTTCGGGATCATTCTTAAAAAAATCCCAGATTCCGGCGACCAGCGGATCTTCGCCACCGGGAAAGAGGATATCTATATGATACTCAATACAGGCTTTCTTTATTTCTTCAAAATCACTAACCGAAAGGTTGAGGTTGGTGCCATACTGCGCCGTGCCCGCGTTTCCCGGGCCGATGAACAGCTCCTTGCAATATTTGCTCTGGCGGAGTTTCCATGCTATTGCGGACTCTCTGCCGCCCGAACCGAGTAATAATATATTATATGCCTGCATTGTAATTTGAGTGTAACCCTTTTGGAGGGGCAAAAATATTCAAAAGCAAGAGTTATCTTTCACGAAATTTTTTGCTGATGAGCATGGAGACCCAAACCGCCGAAGGCCGCAAGCATCCCAAAGGGCTGCCATATTTGTTTTTCACCGAAATGTGGGAGCGTTTTGGTTATTACCTGATGCTGGGCATTTTTGTGCTCTACATGATAGATGTGAAGCGGGGCGGGCTTTCCATACCCGATAAAACAGCAGACGACATCTTCGGCACCTTCATCGCCTTCACCTACCTGACCCCTTTTCTTGGTGGTTTTCTTGCAGACCGGAAAATGGGATAGATCAAATCTGTTTATCTCGGTGGTTTACTGATGGCAATGGGCTACCTGGGACTGGCGTTGCCGGGTATGGGTATGTTCTATACATCTGTGGCGCTTATTATAATAGGTAACGGGTTCTTTAAACCGAATATCTCAACGTTGTTGGGAAATCTGTATTCTGAGCCGGAATATCGTGCAAGAAAAGATTCCGGCTACAACCTTTTTTATATGGGTATTAATATCGGCGCCTTCCTCGGGCCGATACTCGCCGCTTTCATGCGCAATAAATTCAACTGGTCAGCAGCGTTTGCTACGGCAGGTGTGGGTATGCTCATTGGGTTGGTGGTTTTTACTATTGGCTTGAAGCATATACGCCATGCGGATGTGATGAAACCGGTGGAGAAGGGTGATGCAAGCATGGGAACTGTTTTTGGGAAAGTTTTTCTTCCCGCGATTATCTGCGGCGTTATCGGTTGGATCGCTCCGCAATATGTCTTAGGCGTCGAGAATATTTTCGGCAGCAATAGCACTGATGGTTTCATATTCGCTGCCGTGCCCATCGTTATCTTCTACGTCTCGCTCTGGGTGCGCGCCAATGCTACGGACAAACGCCCTATAGCTGCGTTGCTGGTGATCTTTGCATTGAGCGTAGTGTTCTGGGCAGTGTTCAAACAAAATGGCACCGCGCTTACACGCTGGGCAAAATATTATACCGACCGCGAAGTTGCTGCCGTAGTGGAAGCGCCTGCCCGCGCACTTTACCAGGTAGAGACCATGCCGACGAAGATCGACTCGGTAGTAAAATATGATGAAGAGTTCCAGGCGGTGAAAGTGGATGGGAAGGTTGTGAAAATACAAGACAGGGATGTGTACTTCCGCAACCTGCCACCGGAAAGACAACCGCAGAACGATGAACCTGTTTACCTTATAAGCACGGAACTATTCCAGTCGGTGAACCCTTTCTGGGTCGTGGCACTGACCCCGGTTGTGGTGGGTTTCTTTGCGATGCTGCGTCGCAGGAAAAAGGAACCTTCAACTGCAACCAAGATCGCCTTTGGTTTGCTGATATCAGGATTGTCGACGCTGGTAATGGTGGGTGCGGTATATGCCGGCGGCAACGGGGCTGAGAAAGTTTCACCGATGTGGCTGGTAGGTGTTTACGGCGTTATTACCATAGGAGAGCTTTTGCTAAGCCCGATGGGCCTGTCACTCGTATCTAAACTCAGTCCGCCGCGATTGACAGCCTTGATGATGGGTGGATTCTTCCTGTCGACCTCGATTGGTAATAAAATGTCGGGCGTGCTGGCCAGCATGTGGTATGAGTACGATAATAAGGCCAACTTCTTCCTGTTCAACTGCCTGCTGCTGATGATATCGGCAGGACTGGCATTCGCTGTGCTGCGATGGCTGAACAGGATCATGAAAGAAAAGAATATCAACTAATTATTCGTAAATACCGCTAACAGCGGTAATTACTCTTTAAGGCTTTTACGGCCGGATTTATTTACTATCTTTCGAAATCCAATCATTGTAAACAATCAATTTATGAGTGAGCAAAAAGGGCATCCTAAAGGATTATACGTCCTGTTTTTTACCGAGATGTGGGAGCGTTTTAGCTATTACGGCATGCGCGCCATCCTTATCCTTTTCATGACCAAAATGCTGCAATTCGATTCCAAATTTGCATCGGGCATTTACGGAAACTTTACTGCTGTAGTATACCTGACGCCATTGATCGGTGGATTCATTGCAGACAGGTATTGGGGAAACCGCAGGTCTATAT
>CAMPKG010000381.1 GCA_946887085.1 uncultured Sphingobacteriales bacterium | reverse complement strand
GGCTCAGTTCAAGGTAGCAAATCCCGTTGTGGAGCTTGATGGCGTCGAAATGACGCGCATCATCTGGAATTTTTACGAGGAGAAACTGATCCTTCCTTATATAGATGTGGACATCAAGTATTTTGACCTCGGCGTTGAATACCGCGATCAGACGAACGACCTGGTGACAATTGATGCAGCCAATGCTATCAAAGAACACGGCGTCGGCATCAAATGTGCTACCATCACTCCGGACGAGGAGCGTGTAAAAGAATTCAGCCTGAAACAAATGTGGAAGAGCCCGAACGGAACCATCCGTAACATCCTTGACGGTACCGTATTCCGTGAGCCCATCGTCATTTCAAACATACCGCGGCTGGTGACCAACTGGGATGCACCGATCATCGTGGGCCGTCACGCATTCGGCGACCAGTACCGCGCCACTGATTTCGTGACGAAAGGTAAAGGTAAGCTCACCATTAAATTTGAAGGTGAAAACGGCGAAGTGATAGAACACGAAGTATTCAACTTCAAAGGCGATGGCGTGGCACTGGCTATGTACAACACAGACGAATCCATCCGCGGTTTTGCACGAGCCTGCTTTAATATGGCGCTGGTAAAAAAATGGCCTCTGTATCTGTCGAGCAAGAATACTATCCTGAAAAAATACGATGGTCGCTTCAAAGACATATTTGAAGAGGTCTATCAAAACGAATTCAAAGCCGAGTTTGACAAAAATAAACTGACCTACGAGCACCGCCTGATAGATGACATGGTGGCAAGTGCATTGAAATGGAATGGCAACTTCGTTTGGGCCTGTAAGAACTACGATGGTGATGTGCAAAGCGATACCGTTGCACAAGGTTTTGGCTCGCTTGGCCTGATGACCTCAGTTCTTATCACACCGGATGGTAAAACTATGGAAGCGGAAGCTGCACACGGTACCGTTACCCGCCACTACCGCGAGCATCAGAAAGGCCGTCCAACGTCTACCAACCCGATCGCATCCATCTTTGCGTGGACACGTGGTTTGGCTTTCCGTGGCAAACTGGACAGCAACCAGGAGCTGATCAACTTCTGCCAGGCACTGGAGGATGTTTGTATCGAAACAGTGGAAAGCGGAAAGATGACCAAAGACCTTGCAGTATGCATCCACGGCAACAAAGTAGATCACGGAGCGCATTACCTGTACACTGAGGAGTTCCTCGATGCACTGGATGAGAACCTGAAGAAAAAACTGAATAAATAGATTAAAGGCCGGAGCAAATCCGGCCTTTGTCGTTAAATAAACGAAATATGATTATAGGTGTAGCCGGCCCCTACTCTGCGGACACGGAAGAACAACGGGCAAAGAATATAAAAGCAATGAACGAAGCCGCTGCGAGGTTGCTGGAGAAAGGCCATGTGCCTTTAATAGGTGTGAATGCTGCGTTGCCGGTGGTTGCGCAGTCAAACGTTACCGATAAATACAAAGCCATCATGGATATATCGATGGCGGTGATCGATAAATGTGAAGCCATACTGATAATAGCCGAAAGCCCCGGCGCCAACCGCGAGCGCGACCATGTAGCCGCTAAGGGGTTACCTGTTCATTATTCATTAGACGAAATACCATCCATCTAAATCATTTATAGACAAAACCCTATTTTCGCACCAGATTACCCAAATGCCGGTTACCTATGGGATTATTTGATAAATTGTTCAAACGGAATAAAGAGCAGCAGGAGCAGAAAGAAGCGCTGGACGAAGGCCTGAAGAAAACCAAAGACGGATTTTTCAGCAAACTGACGAAGGCCATTGCCGGTAAGGATACAGTTGATGAAGAGGTGCTGGACCAGGTGGAAGAAGCGCTTGTGGGCGCTGACGTCGGCATTGATACAACTGTTGCCATCATTAAAAACATTGAGGCACGGGCAGCTAAGGATAAATATGTTGGAACTTCGCAGCTCAATCAGATCCTTCAGGAAGAGATCATGGCGATCCTGACAAAAAGCCCTTCCAATGAGTTTGAAACATTTGACATTCCTGCAGGCAAAAAACCATACGTGATACTTGTTGTTGGTGTGAACGGTGTAGGCAAAACGACAACCATAGGCAAGCTCGCACATAACTTTAAGAAGAACGGCAAGTCTGTATTGCTGGGCGCCGCAGACACTTTCCGCGCGGCAGCAGTTGATCAATTGACGATCTGGAGTGATCGCGTTGGTGTACCGATCGTAAAGAAAGACATGGGCAGCGATCCGAGTTCCGTAGCCTTTGATGCAGTAGAAAGCGCTGTAGCCCGTGGCAGCGACGTGGTGATCATAGACACCGCCGGCCGCCTGCATAACAAGAGCTACCTGATGGACGAACTTGGCAAAATACGCCGCGTAATAGGTAAGAAAATTCCAGATGCGCCTCATGAAGTGTTATTGGTATTGGACGGAAGCACAGGTCAGAATGCTATAGAACAGGCAAAACAATTCACCGCAGTTACCGATGTGACTGCGCTCGCCATCACGAAGCTTGATGGCACTGCAAAAGGGGGTGTGGTACTTGCAATCGCTAACCAGTTCAAGATACCGGTCAAGTACATCGGCGTAGGTGAAAAGATGGAAGACCTGCAGATATTCAACAAGGCAGAATTTGTCGACAGCCTATTCAGCCTGGAGCAATAACAGCCAAGAATTAAATCCTTATCTTTTCGATGAATGAAAAGTTATGCTGTTCTGATATTGTTATTCGCTTGCCTTACAGCGGGCATACTGTTGCATGCGTCTAACAACAGGCAAACAGAGATAGACAGGATGGCTTCAGCACTGCGGGGTGCCAGAAGCTATCTAAACAACACGATAGCGCTTTCAATAAAAACAGAGCCGGGGAAAACAGAACTCCTGCTCTATCCCCGCTACATTCTTGCGCCAAGGGAGATTGACGTATCGGGCAAGTATTATACCACGCTGGTGATA
>CAMPKG010000380.1 GCA_946887085.1 uncultured Sphingobacteriales bacterium | reverse complement strand
GCGTACCAGTCGTCCCTGCTCGGCCATAGCCTGCAGTATCGACTGGCGGATCCACCATACAGCGTAAGAGATAAATTTAAAACCCTTCGTTTCATCGAAACGCTGGGCAGCTTTGATCAGGCCGAGGTTACCCTCGTTGATCAGGTCGCTGAGTGACAAACCCTGGTGCTGGTATTGCTTGGCAACCGACACCACGAAACGGAGGTTGGCTTTCACCAACTTCTCCAGGGCGCGCTGGTCGCCCATATGTATTTTTTGTGCAAGTGTAGTTTCCTCTTCAGGAGTGATCATCGATATCTTGCTGATCTCCTGGAGATATTTTTCTACCGCCTGCGAGTCACGATTGGTGATCTGGGTGGCAATTTTAAGCTGCCTCATAAGACATTATTGTTTATTAAGTGTAAGTTCAATGTATAAGACAAGGAAATTGAAAAAAAAGTTTGTTCAATTCCCTCAAATTCATTAGGCACAAAATGTGTTCCAGTTTTTGGCAAATGTTTTATACAAACCGCCATTGAAACCCGTACTTTAACGTGGAAAGCTGTTGCGTATTGTCTTTGAAGCAGTTATGGATATCTTCTATATCCTGATAGACTATGTACCTGTGCAAAGATTTCCTGTCGAAGCGCCGCAAAGTTACAACGCCTTTAGCAAAAATGCTACCTTTGCGCCACAAAATATCCACACTTTAACAATCTATATGCAAAAGGATCTGTACCAACACCCGGATTACTACCTGGTTGACGAACTCCTGACAGATGAACATAAGCTGATACGCGATTCTGTTCGCGCTTACGTTAAAAAAGAGCTTTCTCCCATTATTGAAGACTATGCCCAGAAGGCTGAATTCCCTACCCAGATCATTAAAGGCCTGGGTGAATTGGGTTGTTTCGGTCCCTTCGTGCCTATCGAGTATGGTGGCGCAGGGCTCGACTATATTTCTTACGGCATCATGATGCAGGAGCTGGAGCGCTGCGATTCGGGTGTGCGCTCTACGGCTTCAGTACAGGGTTCGCTGGTGATGTATCCCATTTACAAATTCGGCAGCGAGGAGCAGAAAAAGAAATTCCTGCCCAAGCTGGCAACAGGTGAGTGGATGGGTTGTTTCGGCCTGACGGAACCTAATCACGGCTCTGACCCCGGTGGTATGCTGAGCAATTTCAAAGACGCCGGCGATCACGTTATCCTGAATGGCTCAAAAATGTGGATCTCTAATGCGCCCTTCGCGCAGGTGGCAGTGGTTTGGGCAAAGAACGAAGCAGGGGAGATCCAGGGCCTGATACTGGAGCGTGGTATGGAAGGTTTCACCACTCCCGAAACACATAATAAATGGTCGCTGAGGGCATCTGCTACCGGCGAGCTGGTTTTTGACAACGTAAAAGTTCCGAAAGAGAATATACTGCCGGGCGTTAAGGGCTTGAAAGGGCCGTTGACCTGCCTGTCGAGCGCGCGCTATGGCATTGCCTGGGGTGCACTTGGTTGTGCAATGGACTGCTATGATACAGCGCTTCGATACTCACAGCAGCGTATCCAGTTCGGCAGGCCTATTGCTGGCTTCCAGCTAACGCAGAAGAAGCTGGCTGAGATGATCACTGAGATCACCAAAACACAGCTGCTCAACTGG
Source organism: uncultured Sphingobacteriales bacterium (assembly GCA_946887085.1). The sequence continues at coordinate 1,307 of CAMPKG010000380.1, read as the reverse complement.
CGTCTCGGTGTTCTTCGCAACGAAGACCGCGCTACTCCTGCACAGATATCTATGGCCAAACGCAACAGCGTGGATATAGCCCTGAAAATATCAAGGGAAGCCAGGCAGATACTGGGTGGTATGGGCATCACGGGCGAATTCAGCATCATGCGCCATATGATGAACCTTGAATCGGTAGTTACTTATGAAGGCACACATGATATCCACCTGTTGATAACAGGTATGGATGTGACGGGTATCAACGCGTTTAAATAAACTGAGATATAAAAACAAAAAGCCCCGGTAATTGCCGGGGCTTTTTGTTTTTATGTGATAATTTCTATTTGGTCAACGTGCAATCGTATTCTGCTGTTCCCGAAGACCCACCGCTCATGCCATACTCGAGGGTGAGGGTATTGGTGTTACTCCAGCTTCCATAACCATATTGTATTTTAACTGAACCCGCTGTTGTCTGATGCAACTGAAAAGTTTGCGCGCTGCAATTGACATAGGCTATAGCATCGCCGGGATAACCCGGTAGATTAGTGATCTTCACCGAACTCTTGTCAATCCAATGAAAGACGGTAGTCGCGGATCCAGGGGGCAAGGGGTAACCTGTATAAACATTTTGATAACTGCCCAGCAGTTTGTTCACGCAACCAGAATCGGGTGGGGGAGGTGGCAATGGTGCCTTTACAGTGATCTTGATCTCAAAGTATTTGACAGAATCGGAAGCCGATACAGCTTTTAACTTGATCGGGTAAGTACCAGCTGCCGGTCCCCGCGATGAGAATGTCACCTCGCTTGCAAAACTTGGTATGCCGCTAGGTGTCTTCAAAGTTGCAGATAAGTTCGCTGGAAGATCAATGAATGAAAGTGTTAGGTTCTCCTGCTTTCCGCCGGTATGTCCTATGCCTATAATAGTTGTGGAATCATCTGTATTCTCAATCGTCATATCCGTCAGGTTGCTGATGGTATATTTCATCGCATTGGGGTCGGGAACTACTGCAGGTGTTGTAGGTTTAGTATCATCGGGTTTGTTGCAGGCAGCCATTATCAGGCAAGAGGCCAGGAACAGTAGGGTTTTTCTCATGAATCGGTTGGTTTTCAGCAAAAATAGCGAAAGTTCTAAGCCGGGCGGTGTGTTTTGTTACTAGTAGCGGCTTTGTTGGAATATATCATCAGTATCGCCATCACATTCATCACTAGTATAAAAAGCCCCCATCCGCCAAAATATATTGGAGGATTGCTGTAAATATCTTCACCACGTACCCAGTCAAAAAGATCGTCGAGGTAGGCTAGTATCATATATAGCGAAACAAGAAGGC
>CAMPKG010000379.1 GCA_946887085.1 uncultured Sphingobacteriales bacterium | reverse complement strand
GTCCTGTTGACAACAACATGCTATTTTATTTCAGGAGAAGCTGAAGGCGATACGTTTTCGGCACTGGCCTCAACACTAAATATAACACAGCGAAAATACATGTTGTAAGCAGTTAGCGGCAGTATGCGCTGCGATTTTTCGCACATGCGATAAAAGTGAAATTAGCTGTAGAGGTAACATCGTTCAGGATACCGGCGAGAAGAAGCAAGTCAGATCAAAAAACCAGTATCTTCGAACGCAACCAACTAATTGACGACCATGAACGATACAAAATATCTGTGGATTTTACTATTCATTTTTCCGCTCCCTGTACTTGCACAAACCAGCAAACTCCAACGCCAGTTGGAACAAAGTGAATACCTGACATACACAATGAAACCCGATTCTGCCGATGCCGGTTTAACACGTTGGTTGCGTAAAAAGCCCTCTTTGTCCCAAGAATTGGAATTGGCGTCCGATTTCGGAAGCTTAAGAAACACAGGACCCGGAATCATACAGGTAAGCCGAACATTCAGCCATTCCGGCAAAGGCAGTATTCTTTTACAAACGCCGGCTTCCCTTGCTGTAAAAAATCCCACCAACCGAAGTTATGCAACAGCAGAACTTATCAGACCGCTGGACAGAGAAAACCTGGAACAGTATAATCGCTTCTCTGTATGGGTATATGCAGATGCACCAGGATTTTACAGTGTATTTATTGGCTGCACCCTGTTTAATGAAGGAGAGAAACCTATGCCTGCTCCCGGCAGGTTCGAGGGCCAGCATTTTGAAACGGTTACTCCGGGAAAATGGCATCGAATTATATGGGAGATGCCAGATCTGTACCGCGACGCGGTTACGGGTTTCGGCGTCAACATCATGCTTGCCGGTTCGCCCGTGGGTGCCAGCGACCAACTGAAATTGTACGTGGATGATATGCGGATTGAAAAAGTAGAAGCCGAAAATTCGAGAGGTTTCGATCTCCGGAAAAACAGTATCGCGTACAGCCACAGCGGTTATAAAACCGGCGCCAGGAAACAGGCACTTATACGGAATAGCAGCAACACGAAATTTCAACTGGTTAACTTAAACGGCAAAACAGTTTTTTCAGGTGAGGGCAAAAAACTGGATAATGATTTTATTGAACTGGATTTCACTGATTACAACACACCGGGATACTATGCCATTAAAGCAGGCAACATTAGCAGCAAGCCGTTTGCGATTGGCGATGAAGCATACCTCGCTACCGCCTGGCACACGCTCAATTTCTTTTTTGCAGAACGATGCGGATTTGATCAACCCGGCATACACCAGGAATGTCATAAAGATGCAACCTGTATTCATCCCGATGGTCGCACGTTACCTATTAACGGTGGATGGCACGATGCAGCCGATCTTACACAGGGCGTTGGCAACACATCAAAGGGCGGCATTGCCATGCTGGAACTGGCGTCGGCTGTTAAAGACAAACAACCCGCTTTGTACAAGCGGTTGTTAGAAGAAGGACGTTGGGGACTGAACTGGGTGATGCAAACAAGGTTTGGCGATGGTTACCGCCTGGCAGGTTTGATTATGAGCATCTGGACGGATAATATAAACGGCACTAAAGACGACATGCAGGCCAAGGCGCGCAACAACCCTTCTGATAATTTTATTGCAGCCACTTACTGTGCTTTGGCTGCACCCATGTATGCCAACGCCGATCCTGTATTTGCCCGCTGGTGCCGTAAAAGCGCCATCGAAGATTTTGCTTTTGCCAATGAAATGCTGAGCGCGGCCATCACCGACAAAAATGAAACGGAGCTATATGCCAAAGCCGCCGTAAGCGCCATGTATTTATACAGGCTAACCGGTGAACAGTCATACCTGGATATTGCGGTTCGCTATGCCGATATAGTGATGCAATGCCAGGAGCTGACCCGCAGAAAAGAATGGTCAATGCCATTGCATGGTTTCTTTTATGAGTCGCGCGAAAAGAAAAGAATACTTGAATATTTTCACCGGAGCGACGAACAAATGATGGTGCAGGCGTTAACGATGTTGCTGAAAGACGCCCCTGCACATCCCCGGGCAGCCAAATGGCTCGCATCCTGCAAGGCTTATGCAGATTACCTCCGCGAAACGGCCGGAGTCATTCAACCCTACAATATTTTACCAGGCGCCATTTATGAACTGGACAATGCGGAATTTGCGGGAATATACCACGAAGGCGCGAGGGTGGGCATGCCCTCCATGGAAGAATACAATGCGCAGGTAAAAAATGGCATTCACCTGGGCGGAAAGTTCTACCTGCGGCGGTTTCCGGTGGCGTACCAGTTTCGCGGATTTCATGCAATACTGATCGCCAAGGCCAAAGCAGCGCTACTCTTATCCACATTGCTAAAAGATCAACAGTTAAAAGACATAGGCACCCGTCAACTGGAATATATCATCGGATACAATCCGTTTGCGATGAGTACCATTTATGGTGACGGTTATGATTACCCGTTGTTATACGGCGCACATGCCGGCAATGTCGTAGGCGCTGTTCCCGTTGGTATAGAAACTTTCGAAAACGACGACGAGCCGTACATGCCCATGCAGGTAAATGCAACATACAAAGAGATATGGACGCATACCACCGCGGGAGTGATATCATTACTGGCGGAATTATTTTGAATAACTGTCAATGACCAAAATCAAATCAACATTGATTCAGCTGTGTACATGGATGCATTAGGTATACCGCACAGATCCAATCTTCACAGCATTGAATACGATGACCAGGGAAGAGTGGTGAAGGAAACGATAGTGAACCTTACCAATGCGGGGGATCCCATTGCGCCCACACGCAGGCCTACCTACACCTACGACAGCTCCTGGCGAATCGCGGAAACCGACTGATGGTTGATCTGCAGTATTTCGGTGCCTGCAGCCAAATCATTCCTTTTATTTTACCTCGCTTCATGGCTTCTTTGATTC
>CAMPKG010000378.1 GCA_946887085.1 uncultured Sphingobacteriales bacterium | reverse complement strand
GATCGCAGAGAGCGGACCAATGTCAAAGCAGCTTGCATGCCGGCATAGCTGCCGCCTGCTATCAGTACATCATATGTTTTATGCTCCATTTGCTATGGTAGCATAAAAGCTGTGCCTGAACCGGTTATGGCAATTTGAAGTGCGGATTGTAGATGATGCCGAAGAGGTTGCCCCATGGGTCTTTTACGCCCGCCACTATTATTCCTTCACCAACTTCTGTAGGCTTTTCGTATTCTGTAGCGCCTTTGGACAGTAGCATGTCATAGGTTTCCTGTACGTTTTCAACGCCCCAATAGGTGATGGCATTGCCCGTAGCCGGCTGCAGGTCCTCGGTATGCGCAAGCCCTAACTCATAACCGCCAACATTGAAGCCAACATAATATGGCTGGTCGAAATAAGGTTCAATACCCAGCACCTCGCTATACCAGTTTTTTGCTGCTGTAATATCGCTGACCATATAGCCCAGTGTGCGTAATCCCAGAAAAGGTATTGACATAGTTAGTTTGTTTTGAATAAAGTTAATCAGGCTATTTTAAGATGCGTGATAATGTGGATAAGATCAGCGGGTTATTCGAGCCAGTTTTTCGTTGGCTTCAGCTAATATATTTTTCACTTCTGCGGTATTTATTACTGCGCCTATTGTAGCAGGCGCAGGAGGGTTTGCCTTATGTTCCTGCAGCACAAGCTGGAACCACCTTGTGCTATGCCAATCACCCGCCTTGTAACCGATGTTCCGGAACACGCCTATCTCCTGAAAGCCGGTGGATAGATGCAGCCGCTCGCTGGCCTCGTTGGGTATGGCCAAGCCGCCAAAGACATTGAAATAGCCCTGTAGCTTCAGGACATTAAATAGGGTGGTATATAAGATGCTGCCGATGCCTTTACCACCTGCTTCCGGTGCCAGGTAAATGGAGACCTCAGGTGACCACTGGTAGGCAGTGCGAAAGCGAAAATCGCAGGCATAAGCATAGCCGATAATTTTTCCGTCGTGCTCACACACCAGCCACGGGTACTTATTGGTGTGGGTCTTTATTCTGCCCAGGAAGTCTTCTTTGGAAGGCACTTCGTATTCGAACGAAACAACAGTGTTGAGCACATACCAACTGTAGATGTTGAGTATGGCTTCACAGTCATCGTATTCTATGAATCTTATGGAATAGTTTCCCCTCATTACTGTAAATATCCTTAAATGCGAGGTTACAATTTGAGCACAGTTGCGTTTTTTTTGAACGATACAGATGGCGTGCTTTTTTTTTATCTTTCAAAAAAATCAGATTCATATGTCCTTATTATTATTGTCGGTGGCTAGCGACTTCCTTGTCTGGTTGTTCATTTTTCTGGCGGTATTCTTTATCTGTGTGTTCATCACGAGGTGGATATTCGGCATACCCATTATAATCAAGAATCTCCGTGTGCAAACGGCCAACCAGAAAATGATGCGTAAGGTGATTGCCGAACTGGCTTTGAGGCAGGGAATGTCTAAAGAAGAACTGGACAAGATAGAAATCGAGAGCATTAAAGAGGTTTTTAAGCAGACCTGATAAAATAGCCGGAATATTTTGGGTGACTATGGGTTAGAATTCCACTCATGCTTTGATCGAAACCGTTTGGTGACCCGGCGCAGCCGTTTGTTAACGTGTTGCGCGAGGTACGATTTTTTTGATCCGTTAGATAACCCCGAGACAAGAATGTTGTTCTGCATTGCGATTGCGGACTCTTGGGAAGAATGGCGTATTTTTTATGCCGACAACAAACAAAAACAGGCTGCTGCAGCGGCCTGTTTATATTTTTAGCAATACAGGCTTTTCATTGGTTATGTGAAGATTACGCTCTCTTGCGGCAGGGATAGGCACTTGCAATTGCAATCAATACACCTAGAGAAGCCGACCAGTGAAATAATTTCCACACTCCTGAGATTGCTGTTGTTGATTACCCTGAATGCCTTGACCGAACACAGAACAACTATCTACTCACATACAGAGGATACATACCAAAAGTACATAGCCCAGCTACCTTGCAAGGTTACCGGTTCACCCTGACCCCATGCTGTTTCGGACTGGGAACCATTTGTTACTACCGCGTGCGCTGCGAGAGGCATTTCGTAGGTCATCGGCAAGGCTTCGGGAATAGCAACCGTGTAAGAAGTAGGATGATTGCTGAAAGTTTGAACTACAGGGAATTGTCCCAAAACAGGGTTGCCTGAATTGTTTACGGGCATGCCAATGAAGTTATAGTTCACACGTAAAGGGATTCCGGTTATTGTAGCCTCTCCATAAAACAGATGAACTTCTTCCATGCTCCATCCGTTGGTACAAACATAGGTGACATAGGTGTTGCTGCCATCGTTTCCGCTTATAACATAACCCACAGGAATGGTCTGGCCCGCAAGCAGGAGCGTGGTGTCCGGCTCACCACAGTAGGTTACGGCAGTAACATTTCCACCTGAATAGATATTTGTCCTGGCCACCGATGTGCTATGGCTTTTTACATTCCTGCGCGGCTCGGTCCGGTACGAGGAGTTTTTGCTGCAGGAGACTAAAACCAGCGCCGCTGCGCAGGCAAATAAAAGTTGCTTTGCTTGCATAAGTCATTGTTTATTGTAAAACACGATATCTTTGGCCGACATGGGAGCCGCGAAGACTGTATTAAAAACTAAAGATAAATATAACCCATTTATTTTGCAAGTCTTATATAATTCATCCGGCTATCTGCGCCGTCTTTTCTTTTTTGCGGAAACATCTTCTGCAGAGGCGGCTGTGGCCGTTTGGTAGATTGTCTTGCCGTTCATTTGAAGGGCATATTTACTGCCGTTTGCTGTTAGAATGAGTGAATCCTTTCGGTAGTTTCCCCGGCCATCTCCTAAAAGAATGATAGTGCTATCGTCAGGAATGAAGATTTCGGCCTTCATTTTATCGTCAGACTCCACTGCATACACTATTAGTTC
>CAMPKG010000377.1 GCA_946887085.1 uncultured Sphingobacteriales bacterium | reverse complement strand
TGATGCCTACTTCACGACAAAGCTTGCCAAGACTATAGCTGCGCTTGCCGGGAAGTATTTTCCTGGCAAGGCGAACGGTACAAAGCTTTTTCTCTTCCAGTCGGTAACCTGCCTCCTGCAAATGATGTTTAACGAATGAATAATCGAAATTGACATTGTGCGCTACGAAGACCTTGTCCTGAAGCAGCTCATTGACCTGCCCCGCTACCTCGTGGAAAGAAGGCGCTTTTGAGACCATCTGGTTGGTAATACCTGTAAGCGACTGAATAAAATAAGGTATCTGCTGATGCGGGTTGACAAGTGTTTCGTAGAAATCTATTACCTGCTGTCCGTCGTGTATAGCTATAGCTATTTCCGTAATACCATTACCCGCGGCATAACTCCCCGTTGTCTCTATGTCCACTATCGCGTACAGCATGTCCTCTAAGATAGCAAAGTTAAGGGGCTTATTTGAAGCGGCATGGCGTCAAATAAAAAAGGCCCCGTCGATACGGGGGCTTTTTTTATCAAACAACAAAATATTAGAAACTTCCGCGAAGCGTCACTACCAGGTTGCGGCCGGGCGCACTGATGCCCGATGCAAAAACCCTGTAGTTGTAGTCGAGTATGTTCTCTAATGCCACTTCCGCAGATATATATTTATGTATCCTGTATCCTGCGCGCGCATTTAGCGTGTACCATGCAGGCATCCCGTGAGGTGTGGCATATGCCAGGTTGTCCTCACCTGACGCGCTATAATCTTTCAGGCGTTTCCAGCCGTTATACAGGGCAAAGACTTCGCCCGTAAACTTTTTCTGCCGGTACATGATACTGGTCTTTCCAAATACCGGTGGTATATGATCTAATGGTGTCTGCGTATCATTTATGTCGAAGTAGCGGCCGTAGGTAAAGTTGATCGTACTGTACAATGTTACCCGGTTGTTCAAATTAGCCGTTATAGCGGTGTTGAAACCATAAATGAACGCCCTCGCCTTGTTCTGGCTGGCAACAATAGCCGTCATTTTGCCATCGTACAAAATACTGTCGGCGCCATTGAGGGTGAAGTTATCCTGCACTATGGCATTCCTCATCCATGTTCGGAAACCGGTGGCTTCGATCTTCAATTTATTCTCTACGGTATAAGCAACACCCAGGTCAAGATTGTAGGTATACTCCGGTTTCAGATCAGGGTTAGGAACAACAAGGTTAGTACCCCCCGCAGATTCAAACACTTTTGCCATGTCATCGATATTCGGTGCGCGGAAACCCGTTGAACCGTTCAGCACAAACCTCCAGCGACTGACGGGCATGTAGATAAGGCCGAGGTTACCACTCCATGCGAGGTTTTGCTGCCCGGCGGTACTGTAAGGGAACGGGAAGAAGGTTTGATCGTTAAAGCGTGATTCAAGATTTACATAATTCAGACGAACGCCATCGTTCAGCACCAGTTTGTTTTCCTTGACCTTGTAGATATGTTGAGCATAAACTGCGGCGTAGAACATTTTACTGCCTCCATCAGGATAACGTGTATCCAGCGGGCTGTCTTCGCCGGTAATGATATCATGTTCGTGGGCGGTAGAATTCACCTTGTTCCACTGGCCATCAGTACCGATGGTTAGCTCATGTTTCTTCATTTCCTTCCTGAAGTCTATGTTGTAACCAACCACATCAACATCCTCAACACGGCCTTGCAATGCAGGATTGCGGTAGTTACGCTGGTAGCGGCTCTCCTGTATCTTCTGGTAGTTGACGCCGGCTTTTATCTCGTCGAAAATGCCTGGCAGGTCCTGCGCGTGAAACTGGTAAGCACCCATCAGCCTGTACTGGGGACCGTAATACCATTCAGCATAGCGCAACTTGCCATTTCGCATCTCTGTCAGCCTGTCGTAACGCGGTATGTTGCTGCTGTTCGACAACTGCAGGTTCAGTGCATGGCTGATATGCCTGTTCTGCCTGAAGAATATCTTTTCCATGATATCGTACTGCATGTAGCCGCTGTTCTTTTGCACGTTCTGGTCGCTGTTGTTCACGATGCTGTCCATACCATTGATCCATGCTACGTATTGATCACGCACGCCAAAGTTCCCATAGAAGGGATTGCGGAAATCTCCTTGTCTCAGGTCGCCGAATTTGCTGTACGTGACCGATGTAAGAAAACCAAGTTTTTTGAAACCAAAATTGAAATCGACATGGCCGGTTCTCTCTCCGTAAGCAGAGCTATAACGCGCCATCGCATTCGCACTGGTCTTCATTTTATTGGTGCCGGAGAGTGCAGGTGGTTTTGTATTGAATACAACAACACCGCCAAGGGCATCGCTGCCGTACAACGTAGACGCGGGACCGTAGAGCACTTCGGTACTTTCCAGCATATTAGGGTCCATGGTTATGATATTCTGCAGGTGACCTGCGCGATAGATGGCATTGTTCATACGGACACCATCCACCACCATCAATACCCGGCTGGCCTCAAAACCACGGAGTACTGCGCTGCCACCACCCATCTGGCTCCTTTGCATGAACACATTACCGGTTTGCTCAAGCAGGTTGGCCGCCGTCTGTGGCATAGCCCATTCCGTTTCCTGGCGGGTGATGCGTTGTATTGGCTGGGCTATATTCTTTTTGTTCTCCGTGAATTTGTTAGCTGATATGACCAGCTCTTCCATTTTTACAGCATGTATGCTGTCTGTATTCTGGGCATACGACTGCCCACATAGGCCCGCTACGCCCATGAGCGTAAATATTCTCTTCAGTTGCATGAACTATAGTTTGATCAATTAAAATGCTTGTCGCAACTGCGACAGAATCCGGGTAACAGATCACGAGATATTATCGGGAGGAGGCGATAACACCTCCGGCCAGCGGGCGACCGTTGCGCAATTGTAGGTGGTGAAGTACTTAATTTGATCGCACGGAATAAATAATGCTGTTTCGTATTGCGGAATGATCGCCTCACAAAACCATAAAGGTGTAGACTTATTT
>CAMPKG010000376.1 GCA_946887085.1 uncultured Sphingobacteriales bacterium | reverse complement strand
GTGCTTTTCAGGTATGAATGCTGAACCTCCAGCAGCTCTTTCAGCCCGGCTTCGTTAAAAAGTATTCTGACAAGATCTGAATATGTCGGACTACTAACCCCTGTAGTAGCTCCATTAAAGAATGAGCTGTTGATCTCATATAATTGTGTCGAGTCTGTCGGATAGTTTGAATCATAAACATACAATGTGTCCAATTTATAGACAGAATTGTAGTAGAATGGAAATTTTTTAGGAGTTCTTATCTTATACGGCAATATTGAGTGATAGCCAGGAGGGGTACTGTTACGGTAGATATAGATAGCACGTGGGTTGCGACGACTATCCATAGTATCCAGGTAAGTATTTTTCAACCTGTAAAGACCAGACCATGGCTTAATATTATACTGTGCGGAAACAGCAAATGGCCATAACTTCATATTGTCGAATTGCTTGAGATACATGCGAGCGATTGCCCTGATGGCTGTTTGGTCAGAATTAGCATAGGTTGAAAGATCCACTCCCTGCTGCAGGCCAAACCAGCTGTCAAGTTCGGCTTCGTGTCCTGTATCTTTAAAGATACTTGTTAAAGCGAAACCGTAGCAAATACCAGGAAAATTCTGTTTGAAATAAGATATATTGTTTGCCCACCTGCTAAAAGCAAGAGATTTAAATGTATTGTATTGCGTCATGGTGCCGGAGTTCTCAATGTCCAGCGAATCAACTTCCTGGGCAAAAGATTTCCAGTCCACACAATAATTGTCGAAGTTGGAAGGCAGACCTGGATTCTGTTGTATTATTAATGGCGTGGTTAGAGGATTCGTACCCTTAAAAGGGTCGTTAGAGCCGTAGTTGAAAGTTCCCCAATAATTACTGGTCCATACGCCGATTGTTGAATTAGTGCTGTTTTGCATAGACCAGGTATCTTTCTGCCAATCGAAATCCGGGAAACGATATTCATTTACCAGTGGCCGGTAAATAAAACCTACCCAAACATTGTTGTCCGGGTGCAGGTATGATCCTACCATTTCAAGTTTGTCGTTTATTCCGTTCACTACCGACTGTATAGTTGGAGTATTCGCCTCAAACACCGGTGTCATTGGATGAAGAACTGTTATATTATTGTTGACAGTTTGAGCCCAGAAGCCGATCCAAAAGCCACCTACATTATATTCTCCGGCAATAGCATTATTGTTGTTTACATCCCATACCTTCATTTTGTTGGTACCTCCTGTAATGGGAGTAAATGTATTAGTGTTATTGTCGAAAAAGAGGGGTTCGTAGTTGCTTCCATTAATGTAAAATGCGGTCATGTTGCCGCTGTTATTTATCCCGCCTCCATAAGTAGGCTGCCATGCTCCGTCGTTGTGCCGCCTGGCATCGTAATTAACATTTACACTATCCCTGTTATACCACAACCAGCGTTCCGATAGATTCGGATACCAGCCTGTAACGTCATTGTTGTCATTGATATCGATCACATTCACGTTGTTGTAACCTACACCTGATATTTGTGCAAGATTGGTGAACGTTTCTGTAAGCGTATCGTAATAGGCCTTCCATGCCGTGCCATTGCCTCCATTTACTACTTGGGCCACGCATACATTGTTGTCATTTATGCTCTCTATCTTAATATTATCTACGCCCGACCCGGGAAAGCGCTTAATAACGCCGTTGGGGTTTATAACAAATCCTGTCAATATACCCGCGGAATCATAATAGCCGCTAATAAATCCCCGGTTGTTAATTCCGGTCAGATAAGTATTAAACTGGTTCACCAGATTGGAACTGAGATTCACCTCTTCAAGCACCTGCCCCTGTACTTGTCCCAGGGCCAGAAATAATGCGATCAAGGAAAAAAGTATGCGTTTACTCATAGCTCAAAATTTTAAAATGGGAATTCACGACAAAACTGGTCTAAAACAGGCTAAATTCATATACCTAATTTGTAGTAGACAACCCCTAAAAAGAAAAGGCGACCTTTCGTGGTCGCCTAATATCATAAGTCATTAAAAATCAATCAGTAATCTATCGTTGCCTGTATGCCCCTGTCTATAAGACCTTCCGCCATCGGCCTCAGGATATCAAAACTACCTTTCTTCACACTGCATTTACCCTTGTGGTGGATAATCAGGGAACATTGCTCAGCCTGTTCAGAGGTATGGCTGCATATAGCTACCAGTGACTCAATAACCCAGTCAAACGTGTTTACATCGTCATTCCACACTATCAGGTTGTGCATCTCCTCGGTGAGCACAGCCAGGTCACTGTCTTCTTGTGTTTGCCATTGAATACTATTGCTATAGTTCCAACTGCTGCTCATATATCAAAAATTTACGCAAAGATAAGTATTCTGCTCACTTTTCCAGCCAATTTTTTTAGTCATTAGCATGATATGTTGTTGTTTTGCAGCACGATCATGAGTCAGAAGAAATCAATGGAAGAACTGCAGCGCCTGGCTCCGGGCGAAGCAAAAAAGGCTGAAAAGCACCGTATTATAATCATACTTGATGATGTGCGCAGCATGCATAACGTAGGCTCTGCCTTTCGGACGGCTGATGCTTTTGCCGCAGAAGCTATCTACCTCTGCGGTTATACTCCTGTTCCACCCCACCGTGATATACACAAGACTGCACTGGGGGCAACAGAAACTGTCAGTTGGAAACATTTTCCGGGAGTCATGGAGGCAGTAAATGCTGCCAGGGAGCGGGGATACAAAATATACGCTGTAGAACAGGCCCACAAGAGCTTCAGTCTTGCAAAAATTGACTGGAACAACGAACCCATAGCCCTGATTTTTGGTAATGAAGTCAGCGGTGTAAACGAGGAGGTAATAAAAACCTCCGATGCCTGTATAGAAATACCTCAATGGGGTGCCAAGCACTCTTTAAATATTTCCGTAAGCCTCGGTGTGGTGCTTTGGGAGCTGGTAAGGGAATGATTCTTTAGTTCATCTCAAAAACTGATGTCTATGCGTTGGAATG
>CAMPKG010000375.1 GCA_946887085.1 uncultured Sphingobacteriales bacterium | reverse complement strand
TCCTGGACGATGGCAAATCGCTGGTACACGACTATATACCAGTTGAAGAGCTTCGTGCCTGTACTACCTGCCAGGCTTGCGTAGAGGCATGCCCTGTTGGTATAGAACCTTTGGATATCATTCAACAACTGCGCCGCTACCTGGTGATGGAAGAAAGTAATAGCCCGCAGGAATGGAACCTGATGTTCGGCAACGTAGAGAACAATATGGCTCCATGGAAGTTCAGCCCTGATGAGAGAGACAAGTGGGCGGAAGAATTGAACGCACAGGCTTAGCGCTTTTTCATTTTAACTTTTGAATTGACTACTATGCACATAAAATCAATGGCCGAATATGCTGCCAGCAGCGCAACTCCGGAAGTACTTTTTTGGGTAGGTTGCGCCGGCAGTTTTGACCAGCGAGCACAAAAAATAACAAAGGCTTTTGCACAGATACTTGACAAAGTAGGTGTAAAATTTGCCATACTGGGTAAGGAAGAAATGTGTACAGGCGACCCTGCCCGTCGTGCCGGAAATGAGTTTCTTTTCCAGATGATGGCTTATAATAATATCCAGACGATGAACGCCTATGGCGTGAAGAAGATCGTGACTGCCTGCCCTCATTGCTTCAACATATTGAAGAATGAATATCCTGCATTGGGTGGCAACTACGAAGTGATACATCACACTACTTTTCTTCAGCAACTGATAAACGACGGACGGGTGCGATTGAAAGAAGGTGGCGAGTTCAAGGGCAAAAAGATAACCTACCACGATAGCTGCTACCTCGGGCGCGGTAATAATATCTATGAAGCTCCCCGCGAAGTATTGCAAGCTTTGGATGTTGAGCTGGTGGAAATGAAACGTTGTCGCACCAACGGGCTTTGCTGTGGAGCTGGTGGCGCGCAGATGTTCAAGGAAGAAGAACCCGGCAACATCCGTGTTAATTTCGAGCGTTCGGAAGAAGCATTGGAAACAGGGGCCGCAGTGATCGCAGCAAACTGCCCCTTCTGCACCACCATGCTTACCGATGGTGTAAAAAACAAAGAGCAGGAGGACAGCGTGGCCGTATTGGATATTGCTGAAATGGTAGCACGTTCACTTGCAGACTAAAATGAAAGCTATACCGGAAAACAACGGCAATGCTCACTGGCAGAGCGATCTTGTTAGCGAACTCGCTTACATTAAGCAGCACTTAAAGTACAAACCTAAATTAGTCAGGCTGTTACCTGCGGTATTTAGCGGCCTGTTCGTGATCCTGCTTATTGTTACCGTTTCAGTAGCCATTTATTACCAGGCAGGAACCGGTGAGCGCCGGGGTCCATTCAGTATCATTTGGGCGGCGTCAATGTGTATGATTTTCGCAGCAAGTGTCGTCCGGTATTTACAATCGTTGAAGTTTATCAGCATTCCTTCCGACTATCATCTAACTGAAAACATAGTCCTGGTACAAAGCTTTCTCAGAAGCCGCCGTCTTGCCTTTTCACACCACCCCCAAATACCGGAGGTGTTTCAGATATTGAGTCGAAACATAAGTGCGGGCAAAGAGGACCGTGAGGTACTTTTATTTATTGCCGATGATAAACGCATACTTATTAATAGTCATTTCACCAGTGGATGGAACCTCTTCCCAAGAAGACGACACCACTGGGAAATGGCCAAAATGCTAAAAGATTATATTAACAATCTCGATCATTCCACAGGGCTCATGCATCAAAATTTCTGATGTAACTTTGCATCCATGCAATTATCAGAACTGACAAACATTATCCCTTCCAATTTTTCGGATAATGCGCGGGTATGGATATACCAAAGCAACAGGCCTTTCAGCGAAAAAGAAGAGAATGAGATTAACGAGCAGCTGTATCAGTTCTATGTACAATGGAATTCGCACGGTGAGCCTGTAAAGGGCTGGGCAAAGCTGCTTTTCAGGCAATTCATCGTTATTATGGCCGACGAGACAGAAGTGATGGTTGGTGGCTGCAGTACCGATTCCTCTGTAAGAGTTGTTAAAAGCATCGAGCGTCAATATAACGTCAACCTTTTCGATCGCATGACGCTGACCTTCCTTGTAAAGGACAAAGCGGAGATGCTGCCTTATGAACAAGTACAGTATGCTATCGACAAAGGATATATTAATAATGATACTATTTTTTTCAACAACGTTGCGGGAACAAAAAAGGAACTAATTGAAAACTGGATGGTGCCGCTTAGCAAAAGCTGGCTGGCGTCAAGGCTAGACCTAACTGAAAAAGCGTAGCAGAAGCTACGCTTTTGGCATTGTATATCCTTTTTGCCTTTACTTGAGTTCTTTTCTGAGGAATTTACCTAAACCCTTGCCAGCTACGGCGTATGATTCTTGTATGCGCTCACCCGTATCATAGTCGTTGCCGCCAAATGTACGTCCGGGGCAGTTTTGCACAGATATTTTCGCGACCACGCTATTAGGATTAGCCGTTTCAACAACCCATGCCTCACCGTCTACCTCTGCGTTTTTGCTGGACACCACAACGTTGTAACCCGGTTCGGTATAAGTTGTTTTAAAGATCAGTGTATATTTTTCATTAGGATAATCGCCCAGGTTAATATCACTGTGCTTTGTGAACAGCTCGATGAATTGGGGCTGAAAACGGTTTTTCCGGTCTGCCTTCCACGATTTTTCCCAGGTCTCTCCCCTGCCCGGCTCCTTCCTATTATACTCTGACTTCTTTTTGTCAATGTAATCAGCTTCATCTGCAAACTTGCCGACACCCATGCTGCTATAATCAAATTGTACATTCATTTTTGTGACACCTTTTAAGGCGTCGATCTTTCCGTCGGTAAGGCGTACCTTTTGGGCCAATGCCTCTGTGGTAAGGCCTAGAACCGCAAATACTAATACAAGTTTCGTGATCTTCATTGTCAATGATTTTGCATAAAAATAAACCGCCATAGACAGAAATAAAATAGTAGAACTACGGTAAATTTTTCGATAGCATTGCTGCTTATCAACATAC
>CAMPKG010000374.1 GCA_946887085.1 uncultured Sphingobacteriales bacterium | reverse complement strand
GCTGTATTTAGATGAAAAAACCTGCCGACGCAGGTTCAAATGTAGTTAGAAATTGTGTGGCAACTCAGGCCAGTACCGATGTCCGCTCACGCACCCAGTCAGTGATTTTTTCCAGCTGTTCTTCTCGCGTCATGTTGCTATTGTCCAGTACAATTGCGTCGTCAGCCTGCCTCAGCGGCGATTCTTCGCGGTTGCTGTCTATATAGTCCCGCAACTCCAGGTTGTGCTTTACTTCGTCGATAGTAATGTTTGGATTATTAGGGTAGAGCTCTTCAAACCGGCGGAGTACCCTTACTTCCGGGTCTGCAGTCATGAACACCTTCAATTCCGCGTCTGGGAATACCACAGTACCTATATCGCGTCCGTCCATAACAATGCCCCGCTTCTTGCCCATTTTCTTTTGCTGTGCCACGGCAAAAGCACGCACTTCGCGGATGGCAGCCACCTCGCTCACTTTTTCAGCCACCAGCATATCGCGTATCTGGTGTTCTACATTCTCGTCGTTGATGCAAATTTCGGATTTGCCGGAGTGCTCATTCAGTACAAAACTCAGGTGTATGTTGGCCAGCGCGTCTAACACAGCTGCATGGTCGCGGATATTGACAGCATTCCTGAGAAAATAAAGGGTGATGGCCCTGTACATGGCGCCACTGTCTATATAGTTATATTCCAGGCGTGCTGCCAGTTGCCGGGCCAGGGTGCTCTTCCCGCAGGAGGAGTAACCATCTATCGCTACTATGATCTTCGGAGCCGTCATACCTACAAATTTCAGGCATCTTTAGATGAATTCAAATATTGCGTTTGTTATAAAAATGCCCTATATTTTTGGAAACGGAAAAGGCGGCTCAACGGCCGCCTTTTGTTCAAATATCAGTTGGTATTATAACCTTGGTTGTACGTAGGTGTTGCCAGCTTTGTAAGCCTCGCAGGCATTACAGTATTTCTTGCCATCGCAGCCAAAGACGCCGGGGCATTCAGTAGGGCATTTATCCGATTGATGCCTCGCCTGCATTTCTTCGCTGATGCATTTTTCCTTGGTGCAGGCGCTGAAAACAGTTGCGCTAAATATTGCAAGTGTAAATAAGCCGGAGGTAAGGGCAAGTGCATATTTTTTCATTCAGCTAATCGTTTGAGTGATAAATGTAACACACAAATGTTATTTTTCATAGCCTTCGGGGCTAGTTCTTGCTCATTTCAGCAAAATATCTGTGGAAATACGGTATTGTCTCAATGCCTTTGAAATAATTGAATATGTCATACTTTTCATTAGGCGAATGAATATTGTCATTATCGAGCCCAAAACCCAGGAGCACCGTTTTCAGTCCCAGGGTCTTTTCAAATAATGCGATAATGGGGATACTGCCACCGCCGCGTGTAGGTATCGGATCTTTGCCAAACGAAGTTTTGATGGCTTCCGCAGCGGCCTTATAGGCTGCCGAATCGGTTGGCGTTACCACGGGTTCACCGCCATGGTGCTCGTTCACCTTTACCTGTACGTAATCCGGGGCCATCTTCTTGAAATGGTCTTCAAACAATTTGGCGATTTCTTTTGAACCCTGGTTGGGCACTAGGCGCATAGAGATCTTTGCATTGGCTTTAGATGGTAATACTGTTTTTGCACCTTCGCCGGTATAGCCACCCCAAATGCCGTTCACGTCCAGTGTAGGGCGGATGCCTGTACGTTCCACAGTGGTATAGCCTTTCTCGCCCCATACTTCTTTCACGCCCAGGTCGGCTTTATACTCTTGTGGGTCGAAGGGCGCATCGTTCAGCGCCTTGCGCTCAGCATCGCTCAGTTCCTGCACTTTGTCGTAGAAACCGGGGATGGTGATATGGTTGTTCTCATCGTGCAGCGATGCGATCATTTTGCAAAGTATATTGATGGGATTAGCCACCGCGCCGCCATAAACACCGCTGTGCAGGTCGCGGTTAGGGCCTGTCACTTCCACTTCCATATAAGCCAGTCCGCGAAGGCCGGTTTCCAGCGATGGGTTCTCCATGCTGATCATAGACGTGTCTGACACCAGTACAATATCTGCTTTCAGTTTTTCTTTATTGTCTTCAAGGAATTTGCCCAGGTTAATGGAGCCAACTTCTTCCTCGCCCTCTACCATGAATTTCATGTTGCAGGAGAGCGTATTGGTTTTTGCCATCACCTCCAGCGCTTTTACGTGCATGAACATCTGGCCTTTGTCATCGCAGGCTCCGCGTGCATAGATCTTTTCATCTTTGATCACCGGCTCAAACGGACCGCTGTGCCAAAGCTCAAGCGGATCTGGTGGTTGCACATCGTAGTGACCATATATGAGTACCGTAGGCAGCGATGGGTCGATCATTTTTTCGCCATATACTATGGGGTGGCCGGGTGTGGGACAAACTTCCACGGTATCGCAGCCGGCCTTCAACAGGCTTTCTTTCACTGCCTCAGCGCAACGGGCTACTTCCGGTTTGTATTTGCTGTCGGCACTTACCGAAGGTATACGCAGCAGCTCCAGCAATTCATCGAGAAAGCGTTGTTTATTTTGAGATAAGTAATCGTTCCAAACTTGCATGTCGAAAATTTTTTAGAGCCCAAATGTATATAATTCGACAAATAGCGGGAACGCCTGGCTTTATTTCACCCCTTTTTCTTATCCATACAGGTAGTACCAGGTGCCGAACAGCTGGAGGTAATGCAGTAGCTGGTCGAAACCAATGGCAGTAAAGAACAGCTGTGTTCTTCCCTTGGCCCACAGGCGGGCGGTGAGCCTGCTGGTGAAATGATCGGTGGCAGTGTGGAAAGTGAAGTTGAGAAAACCAATAATGATGACATCGGGATAGAAATTATCGGCTATACCCGTCACCCACCATCCAGCTGTATTTACAATGGTATAAACCCCCGTATGCGCCAGCAATGCACGCATGCTTTTGCTTTTGTTTTGCGACATCCATCGCGTCTGGCAGACAAAATCGGCTAACCAGTGCAGGGCAAGAATAAGCACTACCGTTAAAA
>CAMPKG010000373.1 GCA_946887085.1 uncultured Sphingobacteriales bacterium | reverse complement strand
CGCGATCGGGCCGATGACATCCCCCTTCTCGTGCAGCACTTTGCGGCTCAGGCGCAGTTTGCCTGTTTTAGGGTCGGTGCCTACCAGTTTTATTTTCACCTTGTCGCCTTCTTTCATCACACCTTCCAGTGTTTCGAGGCGGCTCCAGCTTACTTCTGATATGTGCAGCAAACCTTGCTTGCCGGGGAGGAACTCGATGAATGCGCCGAAAGGAACGATGCTTTTCACGGTGCCTTCGTAAACTTCGCCAACTTCAGGTACCATTACGATGCCTTTGATCCATGCGAGTGCCTTTTCAATGCCGTCTTTGTTGGCGGAGAATATTTTCACCTCGCCGCGGTCGTTGATCTCTTCGATAGAAATAGTCGTACCTGTTTCGCGCTGGATCTCCTGTATCACTTTACCACCAGGGCCTATCACCGCGCCAATGAACTCGCGGTCGATGTTGAGTTGCTCGATCCGTGGCGCATGCGGTTTCAGTTCAGCACGTGCAGCAGGTATACATTTATACATCGCATCCAGGATGTGGAGACGGCCTTTGTGTGCCTGCTCCAGTGCCTGCATCATGATGTCCATGCTCAGGCCATCTACTTTGATATCCATCTGGATACCGCAGATACCATCGCGTGTACCGGTCACTTTGAAATCCATATCACCCAGGTGATCTTCATCGCCCAGGATATCGGTAAGCACGGCAAACTTGCCGTTCTCGCCGGAGATAAGACCCATTGCCACACCACCAACGTGTTTAGGCAAAGGCATCCCTGCATCCATCATAGCCAGTGAACCGGCACAAACGGTAGCCATAGATGACGAACCGTTAGACTCAAGAATATCGGAAACGATACGAACAGTATAAGGGAATGCTTCACCTGCAGGCGCCATTTGCTCCAGCGAGCGTTTGGCCAGGTTGCCATGCCCTACTTCGCGACGGCCGGGGCCACGCTGCATCTTCACCTCGCCGGTAGAGAACGGGGGGAAATTATAGTGCAATATGAATTTTGAATAGTTGGAAGTAGCAGCGCTTTCCAGCAGCAGCTCATCTTCTTTAGTACCGAGCGTTACCGTGGTCAATGATTGAGTTTCGCCGCGGGTAAACAGTGCAGAGCCGTGTGGAGAAGGCAGGAAGTCAACTTCCATGGTCAGCGGGCGCACATCTTCCATACCACGGCCATCAAGGCGGCGGCGGTCGTTCAGCATCATATTGCGCACCACATCTTTCTCTACATCGTGGAAGTATTTAGAGATGAGTTTTTTGTCCTCATCTTTCAGCTCTTCCGTTTCAGCAGCAACCATTTCCTCGAAGTCTTTATGCACCTGGTGCATGGCATCGTGGCGCTCGTGTTTGCCCAGTGCAGCTTTAGCTACCGTAGCAAATTTTTCGGTCGCGTATTCTTCGATGCGTTTTTTCAGCTCGGGATTCTCGTAAGGCTTTTCGTACTCACGTTTTGCTTTCGCACCTGCTTTATCGCGCAGGTCTTTCTGCATTTGTATCTGCTCACGGATAGCTTCGTGTGCCAGCTCAATAGCTTTAACCACATCAGCTTCCTGGCATTCTTTGGCCTCGCCTTCCACCATCATGATGTTCTTCTCAGTAGCACCGATGATGAAGTCCATATCAGCAGTTTCCAGCTGGCTGCGGGTAGGATTGATCACATACTCGTCGTTGATGCGGGCGATGCGTACCTCGGAGATGATCTCCTGTATGGGCACATCAGATACTGCAAGCGCGGCAGATGCAGCCAGGCAAGCCAGTGCATCAGGCATCACTTCCTGGTCTGAAGAAATAAGCGTGATGATCACTTGCACATCGCAGAGATAGTCATCAGGGAACAGCGGGCGCAGGGCGCGGTCAATAAGACGAGAGATCAATACCTCGTAATCGCTCAGGCGGCCTTCACGTTTAAAAAATGAACCGGGGATACGTCCGGCAGAAGCAAATTTCTCCTGGTAGTCAACAGTCAGCGGGAAGAATGATTGCCCGGGCTTAGGCTCCGGGTTGGCAACTACGGTTGCCAGCAGCATACAGTTGCCCATGCGTACTACCACGGCACCGTCGGCCTGGCGCGCGAGGCGTCCTGTTTCTATGCTGATCTCTCGCCCGTCTTTCATTTTGAAAGAAACGGAAACGGGATTAGGAATCATACGATTAATTTAGATATGTTCAAAAAAAACTATTCCCAACCGTGTTCAGTTGGGAATAGCTATGAGTTGCAGCTTATTTACGGATGCCGAGCTTTTCGATAAGCGCGCGATAACCGGTAAGGTTAGTGCGGCTCAGGTATTGCAGCAGGCGTTTACGACGGCCTACCATTTGCATCAGCCCGCGTTGGCTGGAGAAATCTTTTTTATTGGTCTTAAGGTGGTTTGAAATATGGTTGATACGCTCAGTAAGCATAGCAATTTGTCCTTCTATAGAACCGGAGTTCTTTTCATTCTCACCGTAAGTTTTAAAAATGGTTGTCTTTTTTTCAGCAGTTAAATGAGACATTTGACATCAAATTTTGTATAACGACACTTTTTCAGGTTGCAAAGATAGGAAAATCTGTGGGATTAATTAATATTTTTTATCGTCGGTGGTCTCAAACTGCTGACTTTCTTTTCAAATACCGGCCGGTATAATCGGGCTATTCCCGTTCCTTCCCCTCAAACGCGTTTTTACATTATGTCAGCCGCTATACTGGTATTCAACCCTGTTAACATCCCATATCTAAGTTCGCCTCAATTTCCCGGTAATGTGTTTATAAAGTATTGATTTACAGTCTTTTTAAAGCCAAAGATTTGTTAACCAGAGGTTATCGGGGGGTTAATCTCAGGTTAAACAGGCCGAAAAATCATAATGCATCCAGAAACGCAGTGTAACATTGCATCAACAAACGAAACAAAACCAGGTAACCAACAATATTTAAAAAACAGAGAGAAATGAAAAACGTAAAATCTTTAGTTGCTGCTTTCACATTAGTAGTTGCTTCATTCGCTGCTAACGCTCAGCAAACTTCATCTGCTACTGCTACTGCAAGTGCAACTATCATC
>CAMPKG010000372.1 GCA_946887085.1 uncultured Sphingobacteriales bacterium | reverse complement strand
GTGTATACCTGTACCAGTTTTGCTCCTGCTTCCAGTTTTTCGATCGCATCCTCAGCCGTAAAAATGCCACCGGCAGCAATGATGGGTATTTTGCCACCACTCTTTTTATGCAGATAGCTGATGACCTCCGTTGACCTTGCAGTCAAAGGTTTGCCACTAAGCCCGCCGGCGCCTATTGCATCTACTTCATTCCTGTCCGATAACAATCCACTGCGATCGATTGTAGTGTTGGCAGCAACAAGGCCTTGTATTCCTGTTTCTTCAACAATTGAAACGATGTCATCGAGTTGCTCGTTCATAAGGTCCGGGGCTATTTTCAAAAGCAATGGTTTTGGAGCTCCCATTGCCTTATTCAGTTCCATCAGGCGGTTCAGGATCTTCATCAACGGCCCCTTGTCCTGCAGGGCTCTAAGGCCCGGCGTGTTAGGACTGCTCACATTCACTACGAAGTAATCCACCGACTCATACAGATCCTTGAAACAGATCTCGTAGTCGCTCAGTGCATCCTCGTTCGGAGTATCCTTGTTTTTGCCAATGTTTCCTCCGATGATGATCTTCTCTTTACGTTGTCTCAGGCGTTGTGCCGCGGCTTTAGCACCCTCGTTGTTGAATCCCATGCGGTTGATGAGTGCCTGGTCGGCAGGCAGACGAAAGAGCCTTGGCTGCGGATTGCCGGGTTGCGGTCTTGGGGTTACCGTGCCTATCTCCACGAAGCCGAAACCAAGGCATGCCAGGGCGTCGGAGTACTTGGCGTCTTTGTCGAACCCAGCTGCCAGTCCAACGGGGTTGGGAAAGGTCAGGCCCCAGAGTGTGCGCTCCAGCGATTTGTCTTTGACTGTAAAACTGGCTTTTAAAAATGCCCGTGTGGGCGGTATGGCATACGCTGTGTTCAGGTTCTTCATCACCAGGTGGTGTACCTTCTCCGGATCGATCTGGAACAGCAGCTTCCGAATTATTGAATACATGGCGGGCAAAGATAATGCAAGAGGGTTTTAAGTTTTTTAACAAATTATAACGCTGCATCAAATTCCTCATCCCTTATCTTTAGCAAAGTTATGCGCGGATATATATCCCTGATAGGCAGCTTGTTGCTTTGGCTTGTGCATTTTGATAGCGCAGCACAGACCATACAGGGCCAGATCACTGACAGGGCGGGCAATGTACCTGTAGACGACGTAGCAGTGGTGAACCTTCACACTGAAGGCGGCATTCTTAGCGATGCTGCCGGCAAATTCACGCTTGCTGCTACCCAGGGCCAGCTCATCGAGTTCCGCAAGACAGGGTATAACGTCATCCGCATCAGGCTGCCGCACGGTACGCTCCCGGCCTACTTTAAAGTGGTGATGGAGAAGGCGCCGGTAGAACTGGCTGCAGTGGAGGTCAACGGCATTCCCCGCGACTATAAGAGCGACAGCCTGCGGTACTACCAGCTTTACAAAGAGGCCCTTGAGTTTCCGCAGCTGAGCGGGCTTGACGTTATCCGCCATCCCTTCAGCGCTATGAGCAAACGCAACCGCCAGATATGGGCTTTCCAGGCTCATTATATTTGGTATCAGCAACAGAAATACATCGATTTTGCATTCAACGAAAAAGTGGTGGCGTCAGTAACGGGATTGAGGGGAGACAGTGCCCAAACCTATATTCAAATGTTCCGCCCGACCTACGAACAATTGAGGAGTATGAATGAGTATGCGTTCTATAATTACATTAAGCGCACTGTTACTGCATATCGCGAACGCGGGCCCAGGGCTAAAATGGGATCATCAAGAAGTACCCGCTAATTTATTGTTGTCACGAAGCCTGTAGCAGCTTATCCGATTCTTTCCTGCTTACCGAAACGGTGGATTTGAATATGGTGAATTGCTGTCGCATCACTTCGTAAAATTCTTCGGCGGTTTTACAGGTGCGTACCTGGTTCGACAGGCCGTACAAGTGTCCGTCGATGCTGAAATAGGCGATCGCCTTCTCGGGGTTATTAATGACATGCCTGTTGTTATTGACTTCGAAACCATCCACGATAAGGTTGATCCCATCCAGTTCAAATTTCCATGTCCCGTCTTTTTGTTGCTCAATGTCGAACCTATACATACACAAAATCTTTTATGATCACTATATGTCCAAAGTCAAAAATCAAGCTAGTGCGGCCGGTTATCATGGTCTTAACAAGGTTTTACATATAACTGACGGGCCCGAACTCTCCCGGTTTTTGTTCTTTGCTGGTAACCAGGTAATTGCGGGGATCACTACGATTCTCAGATATTGTCATGGGCGGTTATTTTAACATTTATGACGAAATAAGACATAGATACCGAAGAGCTTTAAGCCTTAATATATTGTGGAATTCTCTACACACTGCCTTCTGCCTCAGGGCGAATTTGTTATAGTTTGTTGTCGTTTTAAGCGGGTTTTCGCCATAGCAATTGTTGGAAATTGTTGGAAAACCATGCGTTTACAACCGTTTTTGCGCCCTTTTTTATAACAAAACAGGTTGTCTTTAATGTTTGAATGTCGCGCCAGTCCTGCATTTGGGCCCCAATTTGTTTTCCCGCACGTGCGGGATTTACGTACCCCCACCCCCTATGCGTTTTCCTAACAATTCGTAAGATCTGCCTTCCTAATTTAAAGAGGGACAGAAGGGTGGTTGAACGTCTAAATGCCTTTAAGGTTTTAAACTCAGTTAAAGAATAGCGACTGCAATGCCTGTTTTCATAGCGACTATATTTACTACTACAAATATACGACAATTTGTAATTTTTGTGAAATATCAGGCAGCCGGGTTGATGGGCACCAAACCAGAACGGATCGCAAACAGCGCCAGCGCCATCCGGTTGTGGATATTCAGCTTTTCGTAGAGGCGGTCGCGGTAGCCTTCGATGGTTCTTGTGCTGAGGTTCATTTTGTCGGCTATTTCTTTATCAGTCAGCTCAGAGCAGAGCCAGCGCAGCATCTCTTCCTCTTTTTCGGTTAGTTTGAATTTATTGCTGCTCATGGCCATCTTATAGTGCGGGATGGCCACATCCGAATGGTAAAACCCATGTTCGTAAACCGACCTGATGGCCTTGCGCAACTCTGC
>CAMPKG010000371.1 GCA_946887085.1 uncultured Sphingobacteriales bacterium | reverse complement strand
ATGGCTGCAGCTGCTGCAAGCACAAACGAGTATTTGAATATCCTGGTCATCTTCTTATTCGTTTACAGATTTCACTTCGGTTACGCTAAACATCTTTGAGTAGTTATCCGCGATCTTTGCTGCTGTTGGTCCTTCCGACATTATCGAGTTAACCGCAGCAAAGCTGATCATATTTGGAGTAAACCATTTTAGCAGGTCGGCTTTGATCTGTATTTCTGCGGTTTTGTCACTGGTAACCGATGCATTGTTAGGCAGGTTCAAAGTGATTGTCCTCAGTACATTATTCGTTCCTTTGAAGCCGCCTGTGTGATAGCGGAACGATTTGTCGTCTTTAGTCGAAGCATCCGCTTTACCTTCCAGCTTGGCCATGATATACCCTGTGTTCCAATCCCAGAACATACCGTTCTCCTTTGCCAATGCACCGGATTGAGCTCCATCTACATTTCGTGCGCTGTCTACCCCGATTGTGAATGTTATAGAATTGTAAGTGCCTGCAGGTACCTCCTCAAGATGCAAGTGCATGGAACCCTCGATACCTTCCCTTATAAGATGGTAACTCTCGCTTTCAGTATATGTACCGGATGGGCCATTCAGCTTGATGTTGCTGATATAGTAGTTGAACATGGACACAGTGAAAGTCTCACCCCATTCATTGGTGTATGTAGTTGAATTAAGTTTTAAGGCATCGTTACCGGCAAAATTGTCGAAATACAGGTGCACATCCTTCCTTGCGGGTGGCGGGTCAACGATGGTAGGATCGTCTTTCTTTACGCAAGAAAACAAAACGACAGGTAAGGTTGCCAGTAATAGCGCGCGCTTCAATAGCATATCAATAGGTTTTGATAGTTAAGACAATAAATTTACGGCTTTTCGTTGGGATTGGCTGTTATCCTACCATGAAAAAGAGCATATTGAGTAGGTCTTTAGGGCTCACCCATGTAAGATTTCGTTATGCTTATAAGAGGTTTATTGCTTTTGATAAATAAACACACGAATACCAGGCTTATCCAGTTGCCCGGTTGCAGTCATATATTTCGACATTTCCGCCGCCCGCAACGACGATACTTCGCGGGTGGCGTTGGTAAAAATAAATGCGACCGGGAGGGTATTAAGCCAACTATATTTCATTTCCCAGCTAAGGCTTGGATACTGTGTATCCCAGCTGAGAAAACTGGCTCCGTTCTTCATGTCCTTCCAGCTGGCCTTTTCGGGATGAATATCTGTGTAATACAGAAAGGCGGGAACGCTGGAATGATAGATATACAAATAATCGCCTGTGATGCCCTTCTGCCGGGCAAATTCCAGGCCATCCGTAATCTGCTCAAATTTGAATTGCGATTGCACCGTTTTTATAATGGTACCTGACGCGCTGTAGACGCCGATAATGACGCACACGATTTTAGCCACACTGCTATTTGTTCGCATCACGGTGTAAAATCCATACCCTATCAATATGATGAAAAGAGGAATAGAGAACAATGCCACCCGTGGCAACAACGAATATTGGTTAAACGCAGCTGCCACCAGCAATGCAGCCAGGGGGACTATCACCAGCAATGCAGAAGCAGCATCCCGCCTCAGCCACGCGATAGCTCCTAAAAGTATAAGCAGCGTATTGATAACAAGTGTAAATGGCCAACCACCCACCTGCCTTATCAGCGCGTTGACTACAGCCCAATTGTGCACCCACTCACTGGCATCGTCCGGCGTTGCAAACAGGAAATTATACTGATGAAAGTTTTGCAGGTAGTCGGAGTTTGCCTGCGGCTCAAGTATGGCGACGTAATAAATAGCGAACTGTGCCAGCCAACACAAAGCAACAAATGCAATATCAGCCAGTCCCTTGTAATTCTTTCCGCGCAAAGCTATCCATCCATAGTAGGCGCCGATACCTGCCAGGATAAAGACACTGGGCATACAACTCCATATGGCCGCGGAACCCAGCACCACCCAAATAATCATAAACTTTATTCTCGAAAATTGTTCAGGCTTGATCTTCATGGCGAGCAATATCAACGATAGAGTAATAAGTACATCCGGCATGTACTGCTTCACTTCTGAACTATACCTGATAAGAATATGCGATGCGCAAAACAGGATAAGCGGATACCATAATGATGAAAAAGAGGTGAGACGCTTCAGGATAGCCAGCATTACAAAGATCGCCGCAATACCCGTCAGCAATGGATACAGCCGCAGAGTATACTCGCTAAACCCGAATAATATCGTATTCAGCTTTTCTATCCATAGAAAAACAGGAGGCGCATATTGCTCATAACTAAGCGGCTGCAACAGTTGCGCAAAACCGCGCTCGAACAGGTTGCGGGTTACATTAGCCTCGTCTATGATCAGGTTGCGGTTTTGCAGGTACACTACCAGCCGCGCAATGATGCCTCCTGCTATAACGAGCGCTATTAAAATTTTCAAAAATGTGTTGGTACGCTGCTGGAGCACGGGGTCCTGGGACATGAATGGTTAACTGATTTCCGTTGTAAATATCATAAATTGCAGCCTCATCCTCAAAGGATTTCCAACTTATTTAATCTACTGACATATGCCGGTAACACAATTGAAGAATTACGCCGAGGGGAAGTGGGTAACTGCACCTAAGGAAGGTGACGTGCTGCACAATGCCACAACCGGCGAAGCCATATATACAGCCAGCAGCGAAGGCCTCGATTTCGGAGGCATGATGGACCACGCACGTAAAGTGGGTGGCCCTGCTTTGCGTAAACTCACTTTCCACCAGCGCGGCCGCATGCTGAAGGCATTGGCCATGTACCTGATGGAGCGCAAAGAATATTTTTATAAAATAAGCACCCTGACCGGCGCCACCCGTGCGGACTCGTGGGTGGATATTGAAGGCGGTATCGGCAACCTCTTTGCCAATGCCAGCCTGCGCCGCCAGTTTCCGGATGAACGCTTTTATGTAGATGGCGAGGCAGCGAAACTCTCTAAGAATGGAACTTTTATCGGCCATCACATCATGGTGCCACGCGAAGGCGTTGCCATTCATATCAACGCATTCAACTTCCCTGTGTGGGGCATGCTGGAAAAGATAGCAGTAAACCTGC
>CAMPKG010000370.1 GCA_946887085.1 uncultured Sphingobacteriales bacterium | reverse complement strand
GCGAAGGGCGGAGAGCGAACAGCGTTAAACCAATTAAAGCGCCGTGGACATACAAGTTTGCTCCCATTGTTCTTGAAAAGAGAATTAACGCTCTCCGCCCTTCGCTCTCCACTCTCCGCACTTCGTTTTCCGCTCTCCGCTCTCCACTCTCCCTCACATGGCATAATCTTTTAAAGGATAATTGAAATCCATTCTGATGAATAAGTTGTACAGGCTGATACCGGTATTTCTCATTTTAATGGCTGTCAACCGCGCTTACGCCCAGCCCGATACCACCATTGGCAGCGCTGTGGGTGGCGAGCAGCTAACTACGACGCTCGATAGCCTGGCTGAAAACGACCGCAAACCAGCCATCTATCGCATGAATTATTGGGTATCGGGTACATTTTCCGTTGTAGCGACAGCGGCCAACATCTATGCTATACCCAATATAATCAAAGCTAAAAAAGACCTGACCGATGCTGAGCTGGCTGCCCTTCGTCCCAATATTCATAATGGTTTTGACAGGTGGGCATTGCAGCAGGATCCGTCCAAACGCGAGATCAATTACAGAAATTCAGACATCGTGCTGCCGGCCATCGTTGTGAGCGCAGCTGCGCTTGGGTTTGATAAAGCAATAAGGAAAGACTGGCTGAAGATATTGATGATGTACTACGAAACACATGCTGTGACATTCAGCCTGTACAATTTCAGCTTTTTTGGTCCCGCGTTTCAGAACAAGGTGAGGCCCTATTCTTATTATGATACCTATTTCACCGCCGACCAGCGACGCGGCGGTAACCAGCGGAACTCCTTATACAGCGGACATACAGCTTCTGCGTCTGCTGCGACTTTTTTCATAGTAAAGGTGTTCTCAGATTATCATCCTGAGATCGGCAGAAAAAAATACCTGCTATACGGGCTGGCATCAGTTCCGCCATTAGTGGAAGGTTACCTTAGAATGAAAGCGCTGACACATTTCCCATCGGACATTATGGTGGGATTTGTTGTAGGAGCAGCCTGCGGCGTTGCAGTGCCTTCGCTTCACCGTTTTAGGGATCGCGGCATTAAAGTAAGCATGATAGGTACGCCTGCGGGGCCGGGCGTGAGTGTAGCGTGGACGCCGGTGTATAAGTAAAAAGTTCCCATCCTTAATTTAAGGAGGGGCGCAGGGGTGGTTGAAACCATTTATATTTGAATATAAATCCCCTCATGCCGAAACAGTTAGCTGCCATACTATTGCTCACCCTGCTGCTTGCGTCCTGTCGCGAAAAAAAAGCGGAGATCACCTATTTGAATAACGAGTTAACTACCATCAATGATTCCCTGTTCCTTAAAGGCCAGGTATGGGGAGAAGAATTCAGAATAGGTTTCAGCACGGGCGATTACTCGCAACTGAAGTCGGCAAGGGAAGAGCTGCAGGAATATATCGAGCGAAGCATCAAGCGCATCAATACCTTGCAGGATGTCGGTGGTTCCGAAAAATTCAGGAAAACAGAAATGGAATACCTGCGTTTCGAGCGCGACGCGATCGTAGCGAAGATGATACCTTTCGAAAGTTTTGACAGCAACACAACCAAAGAAGAAATAACTGCTGCATACAATGCATTGATGGAGGCATCACGCCAGGAACAGGCGCATATGGAACAGTTGCGTGCTGTGCAGAGAGATTATGCGGAGAAAAACGATTTGAAGCTGGAGCGCAGTTCGATTTCGGGGGTGGATTAAAATCGAGAAAAATTTTTATTTGTATATGTTGTCATTTACTTGTGTATTTGGTATTATTGCAGCATGTATTGTGTTAATCTGGGATCGGTAAATAAGACTTTTTCACTCCAATCCGAAAATGAAGATTTGTAGATGACATTAAGCATGGACAGCAATAAAACGCGTGCAGATTTGCAGGAGATATTTGAGATAAGGGATTAAATAGTTTATTACATTTCATATATGTTCGGCTGATTACCCTCTTAAAACTGGAACAAACCGGAACAAATAGAGTAGAATGACATGTATTGCTGAATTTCCTGTTGATTAATGGCGGACTTTCCCACAATCCTCCTGCGGAGGGAGGCTCCGGCTTTGCCGAACGGCCATAATGTATATTTTTGTTTTCCCTCAAAAATCAAGTGTTTTGAAGCTAAAGTCGTTGGAAATTAAAGGGTTCAAGTCGTTCGCCGACAAAACCCATGTGGTACTGGATCACCCCATTACAGGTATCGTTGGACCGAATGGATGCGGTAAATCGAATATCGTGGATGCCATCCGTTGGGTTATCGGTGAACATAAGATCAAAAGTCTTCGTTCAGACAACCTCGAAGACCTGATCTTTAACGGGTCGCGTACACGTGCCGGTTCGGGTATGGCTGAGGTGTCGTTGACGTTTGAGAACACACGCAACCTGCTGCCTACCGAGTTTACTACAGTGACCATCACGCGTAAATTTTATAAGAACGGAGAGAGCGAGTATCGTCTCAACGATGTTACCTGCCGCCTGAAGGATATACATAACCTCTTCCTCGATACCGGCGTGAGTAATGACTCCTATGCTATCATCGAGTTGGGCATGGTGGATGATATCATCAAGGACAAGGATAACAGCCGCCGCCGTATGCTGGAGCAGGCAGCCGGCATATCGATATACAAAGCGCGTAAAAAAGAAGCCAAACAAAAACTGGAGGCGACCGAGCAAGACCTGGCACGTATCGAAGACCTGCTGTTTGAAATTGCGAACAACCTGCGTACGCTGGAGAGCCAGGCCAAAAAAGCAGAGCGCTATTTCCAAATAAAAGGAGAATACAAAGAAGTGAGCGTAGAGCTGGCGAAGGCCTCGCTCGAGCACTTCAACGACCAATACAAAGAGCTGAATGAAACACACGACCGAGAGACCGACAGACGTACACAACTGGAAGCCGTTGTAGCCACAGAAGAAGCCGCAGTAGAAAAGGATAAAGTAAAGCTCATAGAAAAAGAGCAGGAGCTGAATGGCTTGCAAAAGCAGTTCAACGAACTGGTGAACCGCATCCGCCAGCTGGAAAGTGATAAACGCCTTGCCGCACAGCGCCTCGAACAGCTGAAAGACCGCGAGAAAAGCCTGAGCGAATTCCTT
>CAMPKG010000369.1 GCA_946887085.1 uncultured Sphingobacteriales bacterium | reverse complement strand
ATGTTAAGAATGGTCTCTGAGTTCGCCCCCACATATATCGTTGCAGTAGCTGTATCAGAACAACCGCTTCCCATAGAGCCCGTGACCGTGTAAGTCGTAGTAGTATTCACTGTGGCGGAAACAATAGCGCCGGAAGTTGTACTCAAGCCTGAAGCGGGCGACCAATTGTAGGTCTGGGCACCGTTGGCAGTCAACGTAACAGTACCTGATCCGCATATCGAATCAGCTTCCGGAGTAACGGTAACTAGCGGCGTGACACTGATCGTTACTGTCACATTTTCGGTATCCGAGCAAACACCGCCATTGATGCCAGTAACCAGGTAGGTGGTTGTGGAATTGGGAGCGGCCGTCACCTTGCCCGTTGTCGTACCACTCAAGCCCGTAGCGGGACTCCATGTGAATGTGGAAGCACCTGTCGCTGTCAACACCACGCTGTCGCCCTCGCATAATACCGGCGTTTTAGGATTAACCGTTATCACAGGTTTTTGATGAACAGTAATAGTCACATTGCTGTTGGCCGAACATCCCCCGCCGGTAACTGTAAGTGTATACACTCCCGAATGAGCCGTGGTTGCGTTAGGTATAACCGGGCTGCGTTGGTTGCTGGTGAACCCGCCGGGCCCTGTCCACAGGTATGTTGCTCCCGCAACTGAATCTGTTGTCAGTTTTAAGGAGTCTCCCGTACAAATGTCAGTTTTTGTATAAATAGCCGCTGAACCCGAACCAAAATCGCTAAAGAAGCCGAAACGCGCTCCGCTCTGCACGCTTCCGTCTAATACACCCAGGTGAAAGGTGTGTGTGCTGTTGGTTACAGATATCACAGAATTTTGCGGGTATTGCGACACAGGCAACGAAACGCGGGCAGCATACCACTGGCTGGCGGTACCCGGAACCGCCGAAAATTGCCCGGCTGTAATGATCCCACCCACTCCGTTCACTGAAAAATTTCCCTGCCCGCCATTTTTAACGATCAACGTTACATAGAGATCGTTAGGAGAGGATCTTGCGAACGATACGGATTTGCTGCCTGTGCAAACCAGCTTTGGAAGAATGGCAGTACCTAGTTCGCAACCAATACCGCTCAGCTGGTAGGCGTATGCGGGGCTAGAGGTCTGTACATAACTGGACAAGGCAGACATCGATAGCATATGTGTTTGTCCCGCATTAATAGTTGTAACAAGCGTTCCGTCCTGTGATATGGAAGTATTGTTTTGCGTTGCGGTGATAAAGACTTTATCATAAGGAGCATTCAAAGCGCCATTTACTGCAATATATTCAGTGCCGACAATGGGCACCGGCACTATCTGGTCGCCTGCAAGGTCCGCACAACCGCCGTAAGGGCCTGTCAGCAAGTCATCGCTCACCGTTATCGCCACAGGTTTTGTAGACGTCACCGTTGAGCCCTGCAGGTGTAGTGCTGCCGCGCCGCTGGTGGCCCGCGCAGAATACGTTTGTCCCGCGTTGAGGGTTATGTTGTAGGGAACACCTGCAGGATTACCTACAACTGCTGCCGACGGTGTTATCGTTACCACTGTATTATTATCTGTGGCAACGATGTCAAACGACGAATAGGGTGTCGGGAAATAAGAACTATTATTATTAGCGAAATTTTGCGAGGGTATGTAAAAATTGGTGCCCAATGCGTTTCTGCCTTTGAGTACATATATCTCCGGGTTACAGAGACACTGCAGGCTCACCACTTCGTAGTACACAGTAACTGGCGCAGTCGAGTGTATTCGCAATCCGTAATTCAACACGGTATTAGCAGGCAGGTTCTCAATAGAAGTGATCCAGGTAGTAAGATTCATGGAAAATGAGCTATTGGCCGGAATAGTAGTTGTCTGCATCGGCATACCTCCCCCTGCAGGCTGTGTTACGGTCACTGTAGCCGGCTGCCCATACGTGGTGATGAATAACCGTATTGGTTTATCGAAATTAGCATTACTTACAGAAACTTCGGGAGCGGCAAACCAGAAAAGCGTATCAGTTTGTGCAAGAGCGGTTGTTGTGGTCTGCACAAATAATATGCATAGAACCACGAGACGTGTTACAAGGGACATAGGCGGTTGTTAACTATCTTTAAGACAACTGTAAAATAAAAAAAGTTGGAACTAGGCACATAATCATCTAATGTTTTTTTAATACTGCATTAATGTGTCGATAACATAACCTTCGTCATTTTGCTAAACCAGAAGGCAATGGCAAAACGAGAAGTGGATATTGTAGTACTGTCAGACATTCACCTGGGAACGTATGGCTGCCGCGCGAAAGAACTGCTGCAATATCTCAAAAGCATCAAACCAAAGATCGTAGTACTAAACGGCGATATCATCGACATCTGGCAATTCAACAAAAGGTACTGGCCCGCCATGCACATGATGGTGATCAAACACCTGATCGGGCTTATTGCCAAAGATGTGCCTGTTTATTATATACCCGGCAACCACGATGAAATGCTTCGCAGGTTCAAAGGACTGCAGCTTGGTTCCCTGAAAATAGCCAATAAGCTTTCACTCAAGATCAACGGCTCGCGCGTATGGATATTCCACGGCGACGTGTTCGATGTGGTGATGCAGCACAGCAAATGGTTGGCTAAACTGGGCGCTATCGGCTACGACACTTTAATACTCATCAACAGTGTGGTCAATTTTTTCTCAGAAAGAGCAGGGCGAGGCAAGATCTCATTATCCAAAAAGATCAAAGACAAAGTAAAAAGCGCCGTCAAGTTTATCAACCAGTTTGAAACGACCGTTTGCGATATAGCGGTGGACAATGAATTTGACTTGGTGATATGCGGACATATACACCACCCCGAGATAAAAACCGTTGAAACGGAAAAAGGTCCTGTCGTATATATGAACTCTGGTGACTGGATAGAAAACCTCACCACGCTCGAGTACAATGACGGCGCATGGACGATCTACAGGTTTGCAGAAGACGCGGTGGCGCAGGCTGTTGACATCAATAAAACCAGGCTAAAAGAATCGCCGAAAGAAATGATAGCACTGCTGCTTACCGAGTTGAACATGAAACGTAATACAGGAAACAATCCTGTGAATTCAATAGAAGCTGCATAAATCACACAAATGAAAATACTATTTGCTATCCAGGGT
>CAMPKG010000368.1 GCA_946887085.1 uncultured Sphingobacteriales bacterium | reverse complement strand
GTTGTACGTTTTCTGTACTAATTTCACCCATATTTCCTTCGATGATCTCCTCAGCACAAAGACCGGACGCAGAAACTATTTCTAAATGGTGCAACGGCACCTTACTGGCTCAAAACAATAACTCGTTTATAGAAGAGCTGGTAATAGACACACGCAAGATCGCGCAACCCGAGCAAGCCATCTTCATATCATTAAAAACGCAACGCCGCGACGGACATAGTTTTATAGCTGATGCATACGGAAAAGGCATACGGAATTTCCTGGTAGAAAAACAGGTTGAGACCACACCGTTCGCTGATGCCAATTTTATCCTTGTAAAAGACACGCTCGCAGCGCTACAACAAATTGTTGCAGCTCACCGCAAGCAATTTAATATCCCCGTTATAGGCATCACAGGCAGTAACGGAAAAACTATTGTGAAGGAATGGCTGTACCAGCTATTCAGTGGTAGCCTAAAACCGGTACGCAGCCCCAAAAGTTACAATTCCCAGATAGGTGTTCCCCTGGCTGTTTGGTTGTTGAAACCCCGCCACGAGGTAGGCATATTTGAAGCTGGCATTTCGCAGCCGGGAGAAATGGAAAGGCTCGAACGCATCATTCAGCCTACCATTGGCGTATTCACCAACATTGGCGAAGCGCACAGCGAGGGTTTCATGAACATGCGCCAGAAGATACACGAAAAGCTGCTCTTGTTTCGCAATGTAAAAACGCTGGTGTACTGCAAAGATTACCCGGAGCTTAACGAATGTCTTGTGCAATATGTTAACCAGGCAAAGGGGTTTGGCGACAAGCCAATGGAATTGTTTACCTGGTCGCAAAAAACGGAGGCGGATCTTTACATAACTGATATCACCAAAGATGGCGGCAAAGCAGTGATAGCTGCCGAGTACAACAAAGAAAGCATAAAAATCACCATACCATTTACAGATCCTGCATCGATAGAGAATGCCATACACTGCTGGTGTGTAATGCTGCTTATGGGCATCAGCCAGGATGTGATACAGGACAGGATGCTGATGCTGCACCCTGTGTCCATGCGGCTTGAGCTGAGGCATGGTATAGAAGACAGCACGCTCATCAACGATACGTACAATTCAGATCTCACTTCACTGCTCATCGCACTCGACTACCTCGAGCAGCAAAAGCAACATCGCAGTCATACCGTTATCCTGTCAGACATGCTGCAGATAGCCCGGCCGGACGCAGAACTTTACGAAGAGGTTGCCGACCATATCGGGAGACGGAATATCCAGCGGTTTATAGGTGTTGGCCCCTCGCTGTACAAGCACAAGGCAACCTTCCGAAAGAACAAGAAGGTGCGCAGTATCTTTTTTAAGTCCACTGACGAGTTTCTAAAAAAAATACACCTTGTCACTTTCGACAAAGAAGCTATCCTGCTGAAAGGCGCACGTGCATTTACATTCGAGAAGATCGCCGCCCTGCTGGAGCAGAAGATGCACCAGACAGTGCTTTCCATCGATCTGTCGAGCCTTACACACAACCTGAATGTTTTTCGTTCCCGGCTAAAACCATCAGTGAAAACCATGGCGATGGTAAAAGCATTTTCATATGGCAGTGGCAGCTATGAAATTGCGAATTTACTTCAATACTCGGGTATTGATTACCTGACCGTGGCGTACACCGATGAAGGCATCGGCCTGCGTAAGGCAGGCATTACTATGCCAATTATGGTGATGAGCCCGGATGCTAATACCTTCGACAGGATGATAGCATGGAAGCTGGAACCCGAGATTTTCAGTCTTAGCTCCCTCGCTGCTTTTACTTCCATTGGACAAACGCTGCAGGTAAAAAATTACCCTGTACACCTGAAGCTCGATACCGGGATGCACAGGCTTGGGTTCGTGCCCGATGATATCGACGCCCTACTCCTGCAGCTGCATAGTAATTCTTACGTACAGGTAGCCAGCATATTCAGTCACCTGGCAGCCAGTGAAGATGCATCGCAGGATGCGTTTACGGCAAAGCAGGCCGCAGAGTTCGATGAAATGAGCGGGAAGATAATGGGCAGCCTGTCTTACACACCTATGCGGCATCTTTGCAATTCTGCAGCAATTGCAAGGCATCCCGAACTTCATTATGACATCGTGCGGCTGGGCCTTGGCTTGTATGGCATTGACAGCAGTAAAGCTTTGCAAAAGGACCTGAGGCAGATAAGCACCCTGAAGACTACGATCGCACAAGTAAAATCCGTACCAGCCGGCGATACCATCGGTTATGGACGCAAAGCAGTTGCAGAAAAAGAAATGCGTATCGCCACGATCTGCATCGGGTATGCCGACGGATACCCGCGGTCACTGGGCAATGGCAAAGCACATGTGCTCATACATGGCAAAGCCGCGAAATTAGTCGGCGTTGTATGCATGGATATGTGCATGGTTGACATAACGGACATTCCCGAAGCAAAAGAAGGAGACGAGGTTATCGTCTTCAGCCCCCAGCTCCCCATCACGCAGCTGGCGGAGTGGGCTGGCACCATTCCCTACGAGATCATGACAGGCATCTCGCAGCGTGTAAAGCGGGTATACGAGAATGAAGTGTGATTTCTTAATGGCTGAATTGCTCAATAGCTCAATAACCTAATAGCTCAATGACTCAATTGTCATCCTAAGCTCAGTATCCGGTCTTCAATTATCGTGACCATCATAGTTCTCACTTCATCATTCCCATCATATTTCACACCACCATCATAGTCCTCATTCCATCAGTTCCATCATAGTCTAAAACGTAAAAAAGGCCGCTAAAAAGCAGCCTTTTTCTCTTTTGTTATCTGTTATATCAACTACTTGGTAACTGTAATTCGTGTGGTAGAAGTTCTACCTTGCTCATCCGTCAATACTACAAAGTATATGCCATTAGCCATATTGCTCATGTCAATTACTTTGCGCTGCTGGTTGGTTACGTTTTCGCTCAGCATTTTTTGTCCTACTGTGGTATAAACGCTGATATTCATAGAAACATTACGTCCCCATTCGATGTTCAGCTGGCCCGATGTGGGGTTCGGGTAGATCGTCACAGGCTCCATGTCAATAGAGTTGATGTCGAGCAGCGTGATCGTCAGAACGTTAGATGGTTTTGACCAGCAGCCATTATTATTGGTAACTGCCCAGTAT
>CAMPKG010000367.1 GCA_946887085.1 uncultured Sphingobacteriales bacterium | reverse complement strand
TGCAGGTAGCAAATGTAGTTTTTATGGACGGGGCTAGCAAGTGCATTGTTGACTATTGGATTATCAATTTCTGATATATCAAGAGATGTGCCGTTTTTCATGGCTATCTGTATTTTTTCGTCATTTATGTTGTAGGTGCTGCCCGAGGCCGTTCCGGTAGACACAAAGTATTGAACTTCATTGTCTT
Source organism: uncultured Sphingobacteriales bacterium (assembly GCA_946887085.1). The sequence continues at coordinate 2,949 of CAMPKG010000367.1, read as the reverse complement.
TCAAATTAAGCAATGCTTTAGCAATAGCCTGCTTTTCCTCCAGGAGGTGGTCAAGACTGCCTGTGCTTAAAATCACCTTAAATAGCTTCCGTTCGGTAAGCATCTGACATAGCAAACCCAATACACGGTCCTCGTGCGACTGCCAGACTTTTATGCTTGCCATGATGTCGTTATCGTCGAGCTGGCAGAACCATTCAAGATGTTCGGGCTCTGTGCCGAACTCGTTGGCAGTAAATTGTTTGTACAGGAAATAACGCAGCACCGGTGTGCCAAAAAGATCTTTACCTTGTTTAGCTAGTTCCTTGGCCCTGTTCAGGATGTTAATGAGGAGTATCTCTGAACTGAGTACCGTTTTGTGAAGGTACACCTGCCAGTACATCAGCCTGCGGGCAATGATGAATTTCTCCACAGAATGCACTCCTTTCTCTTCTACCATCAGCATACCATCTTTCACAGTCAGCATCTGCAGTATCCTGTCGTAACCGATCACGCCTTCTGAGACACCGGTGTAAAAGCTGTCGCGGTTCAGGTAATCCATCCTGTCCACATCCAGCTGGCTGGACACAAGCTGGTGTAAGTACTTTTTGGGATAGGAGTGATCAAACACCTGGATGGATTTTTCAAGCAGGCCTTTATACTCTGTATTCAGTTGCTGCATGATGAGGCTGGAGATACCTTCGTGCTTAATGCCATCAACCAGTGAGTGCTCCAATGCATGAGAGAATGGACCATGGCCTACATCATGTAATAGTATCGCAATGCGTGCCGCCAGGCATTCTTCTTTCGATATAGAAATACCCTTGCCGTTCAATTCATCTAATGCCTTGCCCATCAGGTGGCAGGCGCCCAGAGAATGATGAAAGCGCGAATGCGTAGCACCGGGATACACTAAATGCGCCGTACCCATTTGCTTGATATTCCTCAGGCGTTGAAACCATGGATGATCAATTATCTGTAATATTTCAGGCTCCGGAAATTTGATGAAGCCATAAACGGGATCATTAATGATCTTTCCCCTGTTGCTCATGTAAACTCAGGTCGGGATTATTCCCATTCAGTGTTAGGTATCTGTTCCACAGGCTCGGCCGGCTGCTGTGGTTGCTGGCGTTGACCAGGCACTGCTTGTCTTCTTTGTCCGCCACTGTCCAGTGGTATCTCCTCATAATAACCACTTTGGTTGTATGTAGAGCTCCTGTCAACGCTGGTCTGGTCGAGCACATTGCAGTCATCAAAACCCTCAGGCTCTTTAAACTTGGCATCCTTCACTATGTCCAGCGATTTATCTGCATACACTCTTTTCATGAACAAAGCCCATATGGGGAGCGCGGCAGACGCACCTTGTCCAAGAGCCTGGCTTCCAAAGCGCAGGTAACGGTCGTCACAGCCAACCCATGCACCCGCCATTATCTGTGGCGTATAGGCGATAAACCACGCATCAGCCTGGTTGTTGGTGGTACCTGTTTTTCCCGCTATCTCACCTTCAAAACCATAGCGGTAACGCAGACGAACGGCGGTGCCACCCGGACCCGTAACACCCTGCATCAGCTTTACCATTTTATACGCGGTATTGGCGTTGATCAGCTCTTTTTGAACGGGAACAAAGTTCTTAACAAGAACACCGTTCTTGTCTTCGATCTTGGTAATGAACATGGGCTGCACATTGATGCCACCTGTAGGGAACATGGTATAAGCGCCCATCATTTCATACAATGAAATATCCGGTGCACCAAGAGCGATGGAAGGATATTTGTCAACATGGCTTGTAATACCACATTTCCGCATGAAATCTACGAATGCGTTTACACCAACTTGCTTGATAAGGTAAAGTGCCGCATTGTTCACTGACATAGCAAGCGCCCTGCTCATAGGCAGTTGCCCATATTCGGCACCGCCTGCATCGTAATTCTTCTTTTCCGGAAAATCTTGCGGCATAGTGGATACGAAGCCACATGGTGAGAATCCGTTATCGACGGCAAGACAATAGAGTAGTGGTTTAATGGTTGAACCAACCTGCCTTTTGGTGTTGATATTTACGTGATCGAACTGGAAGTAGGTGTGATCGATACCGCCTACCCAGGCTTTTACCTCGCCCGAATATGGGTCCATCGCCATAAAGCCTGTTTGCAGAAACATCTTCATGTATTTGATGGAGTCAATCGGGCTCATCGTCACATCTGTATACCTTTTTTTATTCCAGGCGAATACGCGCATCTTTACCGGCTTGCGCAGCTCTTTCATGATCTGCTCATGCGACATATCCTTCTCCTTCAGAGCCCTATACCGTTCTGAGGATTTGATGGCTTCTAACAGGTATTTCTCATGTTTCTTCCATACCGAGCCGTCTTTGTACGAGCGCTGATTTATGAACTGCTGCTGCAGTTGCGTCATATGCTCAGACACCGCCGTTTCTGCATAGTGTTGCATGCGCACATTGAGCGTAGTGTGTATCTTCAATCCGTCCTTATAAATATTATAAGGTGTACCATCAGATTTCTTCAGGTTCTTAATGATCTTTTTCACCTCTTGCTCCACCACCTGCGTGAAATATGGCGCCATGCCAGTATGGTAGTCCATCTTGTGGTAGTCGAGCTTGATAGGTTTGCTGATCAGCTGCGCAGCGTCAGATTCTGTTATGTAGCCCTGGTCGGCCATCTGCGTAATAACCACATCGCGGCGTTCTTTGGAGCGCTCAGGGTTACGGCGCGGATTAAAGATCGTGTTGCCCTTAAGCATACCAACCAACACTGCAGCTTCATCTACGGTAACAGAATCAGGCATTTTGCTGTAGAATGTCAGGGATGCATTTCTGATGCCATACACGTTGTCGCCGAAAGGAACCGTATTAAGGTATAACGTGATTATCTCATTCTTCGTAAGATTTCGTTCGAGCTTCACTGCCATCACCCATTCTTTCAGTTTGATGAATGGTAGTGTCAGCATGTTTTGGTT
>CAMPKG010000366.1 GCA_946887085.1 uncultured Sphingobacteriales bacterium | reverse complement strand
GTGCTCAGCGGCCGCCTGTTCATCGATCTCGAGGACCGCACCATCGAGCTTGGCCCTAACCAGGGCACGACCATCAGCAAGGGTGTCATGCATCGACCGCGTGCCCCGCAAAAGACTGTGATGCTCATGGTCGAAAACGATACTATAATGCCTGTAGGCGATTAAGCATGTAGCTTATCGATGCATTCCTGCATTGACATCATTTGTTGTTCGCCTGTGGTGAAATTCTTCAGGCTTACCATTTGCTTTTCCCTTTCTTCATCGCCCGGCAGTATCACATAGGGTACGCCGCGCTTGTTGGCGTACTTCATCTGCTTGTCGAATTTGGCTGCGTCAGGGTATATCTCCGATGCTATGCCCGCATTACGTAATTGCTGCAGCATGCGCAGTGCGTATTGTTCATTTGCACCGCCGAAGTTGAGCAAAAGCACTTTAGTACCTGTCGCTAACTCTGTGGGGAAGAGGTTCAATTCTTCTATGACATCGTAAATGCGGTCGATACCAAATGATACACCAACACCCGACAAGCCCTTCAATCCAAACAAGCCTGTCAGGTCATCGTAACGGCCACCGCCCCCGATGCTGCCCATTTTTACGGCATTGCAAACTACTTCTACAATTACGCCTGTATAATAATTCAATCCCCGCGCAAGGCTGATGTCGACAACAATTTCTGCTTTCCAATTGTTGTTTACAAGTTGTTTATGGTAGTCAAGTGTCTGCCTCAATTCAGCGATACCGTGTTTGCCGCTTTCGCTGCCGTTCATGATCGCCTCGAGTGCGGCAAGTTTTTCTTCGTTGTTGCCGGTAACGCCGATAATGTCTTTTATCTTCAGGATGCCTTCTTCGCTGATGTCACGTTCTACCAGTTCTTTGCTCACACCTTCCCAGCCAATTTTATCCAGCTTATCGAGTGCAATGGTTATGTCCATCATCGATCCAGGCATACCGCAAACTTCAGCGATACCTGCGAGCAGCTTACGACTGTTTACTTTGATCACCACCTGCGGCAGCTGCAATTGATGAAAGGCGCTTTGATAAATACACAGCAGCTCTGCTTCATTGATTAAAGAAGTACTGCCTACCACATCCGCATCGCATTGCCAGAATTCGCGGTAGCGGCCTTTCTGCGGACGGTCGGCACGCCATACCGGCTGCATCTGGTAACGGCGGAAAGGGAATGCGAGCTCATTCTGGTGCATCACCACATAGCGTGCAAAAGGAATGGTCAGGTCGTAACGCAAAGCGCGCTCGGTAACAACGGGTGTAGAGTATGGCCTCTCCAGCACCTTATTCCATTCTGTATTCAGTTTTTCCTTGTCTGCTTCTTTCTTCTCGTGCAGGCCGTTGTTCAAGATCTTAAATATCAGCCTGTCGCCTTCCTCACCATACTTACCCATGAGGGTTGTAAGGTTTTCCATTGAAGGCGTTTCCAGTGGCTGAAAACCATAGTTCTCGAAAATACCTTGGAGTGTATTAAATATGTATTGCCTCCTGCGTACTTCCGCAGGCGAAAAATCGCGTGTGCCTTGTGGTATCGATGGCTTAGACATTGCCGTTCTTATATTTATTTATGATCGCCTCACAGGTGCGATCTATCATTTCATAAACTGTGGTATAACCTTCTTCGGGGCCATACCATGGATCAGGGACACACCCGTCGCAGTCGGGCTCCAGCTCGTTGAGAAAGAAGTCGACCTTGCTCATATCTGCACGGCGGCCGCCGATGCGTTTTATTTCATTATATACATCATCGGCCATAGCATATATCTTATCGTACTCCTCAAAATGCCGGACTGTGAACTTTTGCGCCCGCTGGCCCGATATATCCACGCCGTTGGTACTGCATATTTTCTGCGAAAACCTGTGCGGCGCCTCGCCAATATGATAAGACTCAGTACCGGCTGAAGCCACTTCCCAGTCCAACCCGCGCTCTGCTATCTTATGCCTCATTAATCCTTCCGCTATCGGCGAGCGGCAGATGTTGCCGAGGCATACCATTAATATTCTCATCGGCTGCAAAGATAATGGAGCGATCAATTCAGCTCGGTATGCCTTTTAAAATTGTCGAGTATGGCCTGCCAGCCTGCACGCTGCATATCCACGGGATTCTCCGATTCAGCATCGAAGGTTTCCGATACATGGGTCCCATCGCTGCCGGCCGTAAAGTCAACCGTCACCTTGCGGCCATCGCTCATGGTATAGGAAATATGCTTATCAGGTATTACCTCATCATAAGTGCCGCCAAAATCAAACCCGAAGCTGCCATCCTTGGCTTCCATGCGGCAGGTGAATGAACCGCCCGTGCGCAGGTCGTTAGTGGCCGATGGTGTATGCCAGTCTTCAGATGCGCTGTTCCACTGCATGATGTGCAAAGGCGTGGTCCAGTATTCCCATACTTTTTCTACCGGTGCTTTTACTGTTGCTTCCACAGTAACTTTTGTTGCGTTTTCCATAATGTTTAGTTTTTGGCGATGTGCTCAAATATACAGGTTTCAAAAATCCGTTGCGCCCGCCACCTTTCGAAAAAATGATAATGAATGTGTCGATTTCGCGGTTTTTAAAAACAACAACTTTCAGCCTTTTGCGACATTTGGGAGTGAAAATGCAATACTATTGCGCTTTTCAGCCTCCGGTATGCCTGAATTGCCGTTTTCAAAATGATAATGATTGTTCATGGCTAAAATGTTTTTTTTTATAGGTATTCACGAGACCGCTACGCTAAGTTGTTACTGTTTGTTTGAGGGTTCATCGACGGCAGTTCCAATCCGGGACGTATCAGTGAACGGAACTCCGGGTAATCTTTTATGAACACCTCCTGCTCCTTTAACGCAGTTTTGATCGCCCAGAGAATATCATCGTGGGTAGGGGTAACGGTTACGGCCCTTCCCGATTTGTCGGTCATTTCCGTGGGCAGGCCGTTGGCTATACGCCAGTACATTCTTTGGCTGGCCATGAATTTGGAGAGAATGCTATCCATTTTTGCGTCAAATTCTTTCTCAGCCTGCCTCATGCGATCGTTATGGTGCTGTTCCAGCGCTGCGGCAATATGCTCCTGTTTCAGCAGGCGGCAGGCGTTAGCGGTCGCGGATGAAGATTTTGATCTTGGGTAAGCATCCATATAAGCGCGGCGGCGGTTGC
>CAMPKG010000365.1 GCA_946887085.1 uncultured Sphingobacteriales bacterium | reverse complement strand
GACTGTTGCCGCTATCGTATTTGCGGGTGCGTCTGCAAGACGTTCAGATTCGTACGACTTATTGTTTTCCTTAAGCATGCCCGAGGTTATTTTCCCCAACAGATCTTTCGCACGTACCGATCTCTCTGCCGGCACCGGTTTATCAAAAACATCCTCGTTGTTCATCCATACCAGCGTGTCTTCCATTACTCCGTCCTTTGTGATCTTATAATACTTTGGACTGGGGGTTTGCACATAACCATCACCCGCATAAAGCGTCATGCTTTCAGCGGAAACTGTTTTAGAGCTTTTGCCGCAGGCGGCCAGGCACATCGTTATGATTGCCAGGATTATGATCGATTGATTTTTCATAGAGTATGTATTCTAATCCTGCAGGATTGCCGGTATATGTTTATACCGGCAATTTGTATACCAAATATTGGCCGTCGCGCTTTCAGAATTGGGAAAATTTTGCCCGAACCCTTTAAGGTTGCCATTCAGTTGGCTGCATCAAACCGAAGCGATTGCCTTCGGTATCGGTACAACCGGCAAACCAGCCTATGCCTGGTATCTCAGCTTTTTCAACACGAATCGCGCCGCCGTTCTTCTTTACATTTTCTATTGCTTTGTCGAGGTCGTCTACCTGTATCGTGCAGTCATACGTGTACAGTTTATCGGAACCACGTTTGTAAAGACCACCGTTGATACCGGTTGTTCCGTCTGCGCCGGTTACCAGGCCCCAATAATCCATCATCCCATCTTCTTCCTTCATCATCTGCGGCACCTGCCAGCCGAATACACTTTCGTAGAATTTTTTGGCTCTTTCAATATCATCAGCCTGTATTTCAAAATGAACAACGCGATTGTTTGACATAGTATCAGAATTTTTGGTTTAGGGGACTAAAATTAAGAAATACTACGGGCTAAAATTCACCATTGAATATGAACCATTTATCGATATCATAAAAAACAACCACAGCAAGCATGCTGTGGTTGTCAAAACACAATGTGAGATCAGTTTATGCTATGACACTCACCCCATCTTCAATGTCCTTATAGCGTTTCACCTGTTCCAGTGCATCGGGCACCACATCGCTGATCACTACTATGAAAGAATCTTTTGCTGCATTTGCAATTGCATGATCGATCGCTTCTGATTCCTTTCGGAATATACTCACCTTCTTGGCAGGGTCAACATTGTTAATACCTTTTGTCATCAGCGCTATCATTTCTTCTTCGGTACGGCCGCGGAGATTCTTATCCTGCCTGATGATGATCTCATCAAATATCCGGGCCGATTCTTCACCTACTGCTACGATATCCTCATCGCGACGATCGCCTACTGCGGCTACAATACCTACTTTCAATGGGGCATCCATACTGTGCACAAATTTGCCGATGGCTTTGATGCCATGTGTATTGTGCGCATAGTCGAGCATTATCGTAAAGTTGCGGAACTGAAACAAGTTCAACCTTCCGGGTGTCATTGATGGCGAGGGGACGAATGTTTGAAGCGCTATGCGGATATCTTCAGTTTTAAAATCGCGCACATATACCGCTAATGCTGCTGCAAGCACGTTGGCAATATTGAACTCGGCCTTACCGGAAAACGTCAACGGTATATTGGTCACTTTCTCTACCCTGATCTTCCATTCTCCCTTCAATATAGTAACGAAGCCTTGCTCATACACTGCAGCCAGTCCGCCTTTCGAACAATGCTCCCTGATACGCGGGTTGCTTTCGGATAACGAGAAATAAGCGACCTTACAATCTACATCCTTGTGCATGTTGTACACCAGGTCGTCATCAGCGTTCAGTATCACATAGCCTTCCGGGAAAACTGTTTGTGTGGTCACCGCTTTTACCCTTGCCAATTTTGTCAGTGTATCAATACCCTGCAGACCCAAATGATCTTCCGCCACATTGGTCACCACTGCTACATCACAGTTGTGAAAACCCAGCCCCGCACGCAATATGCCGCCGCGCGCGCATTCCAGTACAGCAAAGTCAACGGTGGGGTCACGCAGCACAAACTCTGCAGAGATCGGGCCGGTGCAGTCGCCTTTTAACATCATTTGGTTTTGAATGTAAACACCATCTGTGGTTGTATATCCTACCTTATGACCCATTTGTTTCACTATATGCGCTATCAACCGGGTCGTTGTAGTTTTTCCATTGGTACCTGATATGGCTATAATAGGTATGCGCGAAGTGGTGCCGGGCGGATACAGCATATCGATGACTGGTTCTGCCACATTACGCGCAAGACCCTCGGTAGGATCAAGATGCATACGGAAGCCCGGTGCAGCATTTACCTCCAGCACAGCACCGCCATTTTCTGGTAACGGCGTGCTCAGGCTTTCTGCCATTATATCGATGCCACAGATATTGAGTCCGATGATGCGCGAAATACGCTCAGCCATGAAGATATTAGTCGGGTGCACATAGTCGGTCACATCAGTCGCAGTGCCGCCTGTACTGAGATTCGCCGTTGGTTTTAGCCACAACTCTTCACCGTTTGCAATCACCGTATCCAGCGTATAGTTTTTCTTGTTCAGCATATCCATGGTAAAGTCGTCGACCTTGATTGCGGTCAATACTTTCTCATGTCCGTAGCCTCGGCGGGGATCGCTATTCACCTTGTCGATCAGCTGCTGTATCGTGCTAACACCATCGCCAATAACGGATGCAGGCGTGCGCAACGCTGCCGCAACAAATTTGTAGTCTATGACCAGCAGCCTGAAATCGCGGCCTGTAATGAACCGTTCGCAAATCACCGCACGTGAGTATTTTTTTGCTGCCTCTAGTCCTGCAACAGCATCTTCCCAATTTTTGATGTTAGTAGTTGCTCCCTTACCATGATTGCCGTTCACAGGCTTGGTAACTACAGGGTATCCTATCTTGTCAATGGCTTGTTTTAATTCTTCCTCGGTATAGACAATACGTCCGCGAGGTACGGGTATCTCCGATGCCTCGAGGAGGTTTTTGGTTTCTTCCTTATCGCAAGCAAGTTCTACTGCGATGCTGCTGGTGGTACTGGCTACAGTGGCCTGAATACGTTTCTGGTTGACCCCATAGCCCAATTGCACCAATGAATGGCGATTCAGGCGGATGTAAGGTATCTTTCTACGTATGGCTTCATCAACTATAGAACCCGTACTTGGT
>CAMPKG010000364.1 GCA_946887085.1 uncultured Sphingobacteriales bacterium | reverse complement strand
ATCTCAAACAGGTCTATATCGCCCATTTCAAGTCCGGCACGTTTTACCGCTTTTTGTGTTGCAGGCACAGGGCCGATTCCCATTACCGAAGGGTCAACACCGGCAATTGCCATTGCTTTCACTTTGGCTATAGGTTTCAGGCCATATTTCTGCACTGCTTCTTCCGAGGCAATGATCATGGCGGCAGCACCATCGTTAATGCCACTGGAGTTGCCTGCTGTTACGCTACCACCTTTTTTGAAGGCAGGCTTCAGCTCTGCTAATTTTTCCAATGGCGATTGGCGTGGATGTTCGTCGGTATCAAACACCATAGTTTTTCCTTTGCCCATGTCAACGGTGAAAGGAGCTATCTCTTCTTTAAACTTACCAGCGGCATGCGCAGCGGAATATTTTTCCTGTGTATCATAGGCAAACTTATCCTGTTCTTCACGGCTCACATTCCAGCGTTCTGCAACATTTTCTGCTGTTTCGCCCATGGTGTGTGGATGGTATAAAGCGCTCAGTTTATCGTTAATGAAGCGCCAGCCCATGGTAGTATCAAACATTTCAGCTTTGCGTGAAAAGGGACTGTCGGCCTTACCCATCACAAAAGGTGCGCGGCTCATGCTTTCGGAGCCTCCGGCAATGTATATTTCACCATCCCCGCACATAATGGCACGGCTGGCGTCCATTATTGATTGCAGCCCGGAAGCGCAGAGTCGATTTACTGTATTGCCGCCCACGGTAGTTGGTAAGCCTGCGAGCAACGCAGCCATGCGGGCTACGTTACGATTGTCCTCACCTGCCTGGTTGGCAGCGCCGGATATTACATCTTCTATAGCATTTACATCTATAGAAGGATTACGGTCTATCAGGGTTTTGATTACATGCGCCAGCATGTCATCAGGGCGAACGGAAGCAAGAGAGCCGCCGTATTTGCCTATTGCTGTGCGGGTTGCATCAATTATATACGCTGTATGCATTTTTATTGCAGATTGAAAATTGAGTTGTTGTCTATTGAACCCGTTGTGTTAATTTGATTGTCCATTTTCATGTCATCTCATTTCCGCATTAGGCCAGTGCTTGTTTTATATCATTAATAAGGTCTTCTACTGTTTCTATACCCACACTCATGCGGATAAGGCCATCTGTTATCTTGAATTTCAGCCTGTCCTCCCTCGCCACTCCCACGTGGGTGGTAGACGCAGGATGCGATACCAGGGTGTCACATGTGCCGAGTGATACTGCGTTAGTGCAAATCTGCAGTTTGTTCATGAAGTTAACCGCTGCATCAAATCCGCCTTTCATTTCAAAGCTGAGGACTGCACCGCCGTTTTTCATTTGCTTCTTGCAGATCTCGTGGTCGGGGTGCGAAGGAAGTCCGGGGTAGTTGACAACACCGATAGCATCGTGGCTCTCCAGGAATTCCGCTACTTTCTGAGCGTTGCTCGTGTGGCGCTCCATTCGCAGCCCAAAAGTGCGCAAACCATTTGTAAGCAGGTAGGCTTCAAAAGCATTGCTGTTGCCGCCTAGTAGCCTGTGCGTCTTGGTGACAGTGCCGTTCATCTTTGCTATATCGCGTCCTATCAACACACCGCCCACTGCTGTGCCATGCCCGTTGAGAAACTTTGTAGTTGAGTGCATCACAAAGTCTACATCGTACGTGAAAGGCTGAAGAAGGTACGGAGTTGCAAATGTATTGTCGGCCGTCACTATAAGACCGTACTGTTTTCCTAATGCAGAGACTGCCTCTATATCCACACATTGCAGGGTGGGGTTGGCAGGAGTCTCTATATGCATGAGTTTTATCTCGGGATTTTCTTTCAGTGCTTTTGTCAGGGTGTCCAGGTCGTGGAAGTCAACGATAATGGTTTCTATTCCCAGGTTCGGCAATATTTTATCTATCAGTTCCTGGTTACCACCGTATAGCGAGTAGTGTGATATTATTTTATCACCGGCTTTCAGGTTCCCCAATATCATTGTGGTGGCCGCAGCCATGCCTGAGGCATGAAGGATGGCTTTGAGTTTTAACGGAGATCCGTCTTTATCTGTTAAGCCATAGGCTTCAAGCAGGGCTATTTTTTCTTCAGCTTCGTTTATGGTAGGATTTCCGAAGCGGCTGTATATATATCCCGGCTCGTCACCTTTAAAAACGGCCACCCCTTGTTCCGTGCTATCGAATGTGTAAGTGCTAGTGGCGTAGATAGGGGTCAGGTGAGCCCTGTGCTGTTCGCCTTTGTGCCCGCCATGAACACAGGTTGTGTCAAAACCAGATCCTTTGCTTTTTTCAGCCATTTTTGTGCCGGAAATTAATACCGCGCAAAGGTACAATATAGCATCTACGGTTGTAGCAATGGCCATATCGGTCGATTTTATTAACTGCGACTGAAAGTTTTATTAACTCGGTAAAAACAAATTCGGTTTTATATATTTTTTATCGATTTATTTGCCGAATTTTAATGAGCCGCTCCCGGGTGGCACTCTAATACCTTGAAAAATGAAGAAAGCACTACAAACCATTCTAATGATCTGCCTCCCTTTTTTGGCATTTTCCGGACCAGATGACCTTTATTATGTCCCTAACCTGGGACAATGGCCGGAAGCATTCCTGTACAAATCGGGGGTGAAAGACTGCGATATCTACCTGGAACAAAACTGTGTTACCTACGTGTTGGCAGATCCTACCAATTCTGATAAGGTACACGAGTTCCATCACGATAAAACACTGCGGCCAATACTCAGGTATCATTCCTATAAGATGTTTTTTGATGGAGCGAACGTTGCGCAAACCCTCGGTAATGACCCGAAGAAGTTCTACCATAATTACTTTCTCGGCAACGACCAGGATAAATGGAAGACGGGCATCCATCCTTTCAGTTCAGTAAGCTATCAGCAGCTCTATCCCGGTATTGAAGGCCTTTTTAAAGCTGACAACGGTCATTTTGCCTACGATTTTATCGTGGCACCCAATGCTGATCCCTCACTTATAAAGCTGCGCTTTGAAGGAACAGACGGATTGAGAATAGTAGATGGCAAATTGCAGATTCAAAATTCGATAAAAAACATTGAAGAATCTAAACCGTATACTTACCAGCTTATCAATGGAGAGAAAAAAGAAATAGCCTGTATCTATGTACTGAATGGTAACACGGTTAGCTTCTCGTTCCCTGACGGTTATGACAAGAGCAAGGAACTCGTTATCGATCCGACAGTGGTATTCGC
>CAMPKG010000363.1 GCA_946887085.1 uncultured Sphingobacteriales bacterium | reverse complement strand
AGCCATGATCTACATCAAACCATTTCCAGAGAAAGATACCGACGGTAGCGCCTGCCGCTGAGCGAAGGGCATAACGCGCGGTGAAAGTGTTGAGGTTGAACAGCAATTGAAGGTTTCTAACCCAATGCTTAGGATGCAGCACCAACAAAGTTTTAATAAGCGAGTAGGAACGGAATACAGCCTTATCATCGCCCATTTCTTCCAGCCGGCCTACAGAGTTTTCTATCAGGCGAATGGTACGTTCGGTTAGTTGTATGGTGCGCTTAATGACCTTGCTTTGGCTATTGTCGTTCAACTGCTCTTCTTTCAGAAGGGATAGTAGTTTTATCAACCTGCTCAGGCGCGAGGACAGCAGCAGTTCATCCTCCGGTTTTAGCGTAATGACATACACCGCCATCCTGTTGATGGTCTGCTGCAGGCCTTTGAAAACCGCGTGTAGTTTTAGTTTTATCTCGTCGCTTACTTCGCGGGTGCCCAGGTTTTCGAGTTCTTCACTGATGGCGATGATATGCGTGGCTACCAGCGCGGTTGCCTTACGTATCTGTGCCAGTTGGTAGTCAGGATGGTCTTTGCTTATCTGGTCGGCTACGGTTCCGTAGAAATGCAGCGACTGGTCTATAGCATTGCGTACTTCTTTTTCTTTCTGGTACAATTCCCTGATGTTGCTTCGTGCACCGATTCCATCCCATCCTTTTGCTACGCCGCTTACAAGATCTGCTACTGCCTTCCATATCAGGCCAATGGTACGACGGTAGGGTTCACGTGCAGGCATGAATGCCAGTATGAATATGCCGACCAATGCATTCCACACTCCCCCAATGAAAATGAGATTGATACGTGCAGACAGCTCTGCAAAACTGCGGACAGGCTCCCAATTGGTAAGCAGGAAGATGACGAACATGCTTATAGCGAGCCCGGAGCCGCGGTCGCCTAGATTTTTGAAAAGGCCGGACAGAAAACCCACCAACGCCATGGCTGCCACGCTCAGCCAGATATTGCCACCCGCAACACTGCCCAGGATCGCAAAAACAACGGCCAGTATAGTACCTCCAGTCAGCACACGCACACCTTGCCCAAAGGTCCCGCGCAGTTCTACCCAGCTGATACATTCGGCGGTAAGCGATATCCAGCCGGCTTCAACAAGATTACCTGTAGACACACCCCAGATAACGGGCACAATTGCGGCAATAGCCATGCGCAGGGCCCAGCTAAATGTAGACTCCAGCGTTTCCTGTTCAATGATCCTGTTTAACTGCTGGTATGGGTTGAATAAACGCATCAATTCATTAGTGCCAGTTGTTTATCTATCAGCACCTGCAATTGTTTGGCAGAAACCATGCCCTCAAAAAAGTTTTTGTACTCGTTCCTGTTGCTGAGGATAAGCGTAGCAGGAATAGAGCCCTGCCAGCGGTTGTCGATCTTGGGAATAAAGTAGTTTGCATCAGTTTCATTAAGCCAGCCAACTTCGTGCGTCAGTTTCCGCTTTTTAATAAGGTTGACGACCTTTTTTGGATAGTCGTTTGGAAAGTCAACACTCACCAACACGATCTTCACCGGCCTGTTTGCGTAGGCTTCGTTTAGCTTGTCGAACTCGGGGAGTTCTTTAAGGCAGGGCCCGCACCAGGTAGCCCAGAAGTTGACGATATAAATGGTGTCTTGTGATGATACTCGGTCCATCAGTTCGTCTACCTTATACGAACGCACATTTTGTGCACTGGCAAAGGTTGCCATAAATAAAATCGCTGCAAACAACAATGTCTTTTTCATACCAGATATTTCTGCCCGTAAAGTTATCATACAATGCAATCTGGCGATATATCAATTATTTAAAACTGTTATAAAATATCTATACTTGTGATTCATTTGCTAGGTTTGTTCCTGGTTTTCAAATTACAATATGGATAAAACAGCCTTGCTGCAACAAAAGACTGAGCAGGCAATGCTCGGCGGAGGCGCAAAACGAATTGAGGCCCAACATAAAAAGGGTAAGCTTACCGCGCGAGAGCGTATACAATTGCTGCTTGACGAAGGTTCCTTCGAAGAAATAGGCATGCTGGTAACGCATCGTTGCCGCGATTTTGGGATGGAGAAAGAGGTTTACCCCGGCGATGGTGTTGTAACCGGCTATGGTACTATCAACGGGCGTGTTGTTTATGTGTTCTCGCAGGACTTTACAGTTTTTGGCGGCAGCCTTTCGGAAACACATGCCGAGAAGATATGCAAGATCATGGATCTTGCCATACAAAATGGTGCACCGGTAGTTGGATTGAATGACAGCGGCGGAGCACGTATACAGGAAGGTGTTGTATCACTAGGTGGATATGCCGACATATTTTATCGCAACGTAAAATCGTCGGGTGTTATTCCGCAAATATCGGCCATAATGGGGCCATGCGCAGGTGGTGCCGTTTACTCACCCGCCATTACAGATTTCATCCTGATGGTCGAGCATACCTCGTATATGTTTGTAACAGGGCCAAACGTTGTAAAGACCGTTACACATGAAAATGTGACCAGCGAGGAGCTGGGCGGAGCGCATACACATGCCAGCAAATCGGGTGTAACGCATTTTGCATTGGCAAATGAGGTGGAATGCATTGAACGCATCAAGCAGCTGCTGAGTTACATGCCGCAAAACTGTGAAGAGGATGCGCCTGTTTATCCTTATGAGGTAAAAGATGAAACCCGCACCAAACTTGACGCGATCATTCCTGCTAATCCCAATCAGCCTTATGATATTAAAGAGGTGATCGAAGAGGTAGCTGATGCAGATTCATTCCTTGAAGTACACAAAGATTATGCAGAAAATATCGTGGTGGGCTTCGCCCGCATTGCGGGCCGCAGTATTGGTATAGTCGCGAACCAACCTGCAAGTTTAGCAGGTGTGCTGGACATTAATTCGAGCAAGAAAGGTGCAAGGTTCGTCCGCTTCTGCGATGCTTTCAATATACCGCTGCTGGTACTGGTAGATGTACCTGGGTTCTTACCAGGCACCGACCAGGAATGGAATGGCATCATCGTGAACGGCGCCAAGCTTTTATATGCACTTAGTGAAGCGACCGTACCCAAAGTAACCGTGATCACGCGCAAGGCTTATGGGGGCGCATATGATGTTATGAACTCCAAACACATTGGTGCGGATATGAACTTTGCATGGCCTACGGCTGAAATAGCTGTAATGGGGGCGAAAGGTGCTGCCGAGATCATTTTCAAAAAGGA
>CAMPKG010000362.1 GCA_946887085.1 uncultured Sphingobacteriales bacterium | reverse complement strand
CGCTGAATGGCGGTATCGAAATCACCAAGGATACCATCGGCAATAATTTCTTCAACCAATTTCACCTGCTGACGCGCAGCCTCGGTGCTAATGCAAGCCTGGATTTCCCCAAGTTCCTGGTGCCTTTCAATATTGACAAGCTCAGTAAACGCAACATACCTCGTACGGAGCTGACGCTGGGTACCAACCTGCTCGACCGTGTAAAATATTTTACGCTCATTAACTCTTCTGCCGGTTTGAAGTATAAATGGCGCGAAACGTCTACCAAGAACTGGGAGCTGTCGCCTGCATTCGCTAACCTCATCCGCCTGCCCAATGTAACCGACTCGTTTGAAAGGATACGCAGGAACAATACCTTTCTTGCCAATACTTATAAGCCTACACTTATCGAAGGAGAGAATGTTGCGTTCATCTTCTCCAACCGTGAAGAGCAGGCAGGCAGGGACTATACCTATGTAAGACTGGGCTTTGAAGAAGCAGGGGGCATACTTAAAGGTATCAACTCATTCATTCCGGGCCTTGCAGGCAAATACTCGCAGTATGTGAAGTTCGATTTCGATGTGCAGCATTTTATTTTAAGGCCTCACTCTACAGTCGCGTTGCGTTTATACGGGGGCGTCGGTATCCCATACGATTCGTCGACTACCCTGCCTTACATCAAACAATACTATGTGGGCGGCGCATACAGTATCCGCGGATGGCGGGTACGTACGTTAGGCCCCGGTAATTATATAGACCCCGCACAGGTGGGCAATAACGTTATCGACCGTACGGGTGATATAAAACTGGAGGCAAACGCCGAATACAGGTTTGATGTAGTACAATTGTTTTCAGGTGCCTTAAGATTGAAAAGCGCTGTGTTTGCCGACGCAGGCAATATCTGGCTGGCTCAACCATCTCCGCAGTATCCTGAAGGCGATTTTAAATTTGAACGATTAGGCAGATCCATCGCTATAGCCTCAGGCCTTGGTGCCCGGCTTGATATCGCGGGTTTTTTCTTAGTACGGCTTGATGTGGGCTTCCCTGTCAAAAAGCCCGACTATGTCCACGATTATTTTGCAAACGGCTCAAAGATCACCAAAGGATGGGTGATCGACGAAATGTTCAACAACCGCAACTGGGCAAAACACAACCTCGTGTACAACTTCGCCATTGGTTATCCGTTCTAGCGGCATTTTTGCTTAAGCCCCTCTATTTTAATACCTTTGCCCTCATATGCGCAATATCAAGATCATAGAAGTACGATCGGAAATAGGAGCAGGAACAAGAGGCGCAAGCCTCGGCATAGACGCCATACGCATCGCTGCTCTCGACTTTATGAGCAGCTTTTTTGTAAATTTTCCTTCTGAACAAGTCGAGAACGAGAACCGGCTGTTATATGAGCCGGTTGCTTCCCCATATGCAAAAAGGATACAGGGTATTTACACGATGTATGAGCGTGTAGCCAAATCTGTGTCTGAAACACTGAAATCAGGCCTTTTCCCGCTGGTACTGGCAGGAGACCACAGCACTGCGGGCGGTACCATCGCAGGCATCAAAATGGCAAAGCCTAAGAACAGGCTGGGTGTCATCTGGGTAGATGCACATGCCGACCTGCATACGCCATATACCACGCCATCGGGCAACATGCATGGCATGCCGCTGGCAACTGCACTGGGTGTCGACAACCTGGAGAACCAGGTACACAACCCCGACCCGCAGACCATTGAATACTGGAACAAGCTGAAAGACATCGGCAAGATCAACCCCAAGATACAGCCGGAAGATATCGTATACATAGCCCTGCGCGACTACGAGAAAGAGGAAGAAAGCCTTATCAAACAACATGGCATCCGCGTAATACCGGTACAGGAAGTGAGGCGTAAAGGTGTAGAGCAGGTGGTAAGGCAAGCAATGTTGCACCTCGCTGCCTGCGATGATATTTATGTATCGTTTGACGTGGATTGTCTCGACAGCTCGATATCGCGTGGCACGGGCACGCCTGTAAGCAACGGCCTCCGCGAGCGTGAGGCGGAAGACCTACTGGCATCATTGATGCAAAGCCATAAGATCTGCTGCTTTGAAGTAACAGAGGTTAATCCCACGCTGGACAAAGAAAACCTGATGGCTGAGATCGCCTTTAACATCCTGCAAAGGAGCGTGAACCTGCTGCTGGTGAACTAAGTTATTTCTGCAATACCAATCTCAATGCCCTGCCCAATGCGCCACCCCTGGTATCGGAGCGAAGGGTGATGTTATCAATATAAACAGTATCGCCGCCCTTAGACCTGCCGGTAATGTTGTTAAGCAGGAAGGTGGAGAGCGTATCGCCAAAATTGTATTCTACAAGGTGGTCGGTCACCCACATCAGGTTGCCCACGGAATCTTCATAGAGATTGCGTTCGCCGTAAGTGAACGCAAAGCCTTCCACTTTATAAGGATTGCCAACTGAGTCCTTTGCTGTTAAGCCCTGGCGTAGCAGGGAATCAAATGCACGCTTGGTGAGCTTTGCGCCATCGGTAATTTCCGAACGGCCCAGGTAAACAGGTATGGGCTTTGGTTTGGGCTTTTCCTGTTTTTTATCCTTCGTTTGTGCCCATAAGCTGGCCCCCGCCAGTAACAACCCCACTAAAACGATATTTGACTTCCTCATCTTCATAAAGTTACAATAAACTCAGGCTTTCTTCAATAGCCTTGATCTTGGCATTGGCATCCGCCTGTTTCTTACGTTCTACTTCAATTATCTCAGGTTTTGCATTTTGCACAAAGCGTTCGTTGCTTAGTTTTTTGTCGATGCTCTGGAGGAAACCTTTCAGGTATTCCAGCTCTTTTTCCATTTGCTCTTTTTGAGCACCGGTGTTTACGGTCCCCGCCTCGGCTTCGATATACAATTTATCGGTTTGCACCACTATCGCAAATGAACCCGCTTTCGCTTCATTTGTAAATTCGATCGTTTCTGCATTTACCTGTCTTGCCAGTATCGGCTCTATTTTCTTATAGAAATCTTTTTGCGCAGTATCGATCCAGAGTTTGATGGTTTCTTTTGGCTTCAGCTGGTTTTTATTGCGGGTATCCCGTACGGCAGTGATCAACTCCTGCAACATTGCCCCTTCCTTCAATACGTTTTTATCAGCGGCCTGATGTGCTGAAAGTTGACGAACAATAAGATCATCTCCCTGCTTGCGCTCGCGCAGCTGATGATAGATCTCTTCAGTAATGAATGGCATGTATGGATGTAATAACTGCAACAGACTTTCGTAAATATTCAGCGTACGCTCATACAC
>CAMPKG010000361.1 GCA_946887085.1 uncultured Sphingobacteriales bacterium | reverse complement strand
ACAAAGAAGGATGGCAAGAACGCGCATTGCAGGATTCAGCCTTTTGTAGCGGATGATACCAGTTATCATTCCCGACAGTAAAAAAATATAGTATAGAACAAATAGTTTTTCCTGCATTTGTTTTTTCTGGTTTATTGCCCATGTGGGGGCTGGTGTATTTTCATACGGTCAACGCATTCCGGGCAAGGCATTACATGGTTCAGCAAATACTGCTGCCGGTCACCGGGAGTCTTTGTGTAGGCCTTTTCTACATAAATGCCCGCAGAATCTATGGCGCCTATGTATATCAGGTTCATTTCCTTACTGCCGTCACTCGTAATTTTTTCAGCGAGGTAAACACTCAGTTTTGCAATGCTGGTGTCGTTGTTCAGATAGTTTCTCAAAACGTTTGCGTCGAGCATAAATGCTGTCTTCGTGGTCGTGTCTCCATTACCGAGATTTACCGATTCATGGTACCTTTGTATCTGGTTATTTGCCTCCGTAATAGGCATCAGGATGCTATCAGGAACTCCGCCTTGATTTACATCCCTTTTTACAGGCTCTGCCACATCAGCTTGGTCGGTGCCGTCTTGGCAAGATGTCAGCATAGCACTTAATGCTAATAATACGATGATCTTTTGCATAGTCATTTGTTTTAATTTATGCTAAGCTACTATCAAATGGTAGTTTTTCATAACGTGAAATAACTATTCTTTTTACGTGTTTTCACCCTTGCATTTACCGGTTTACCCTAAGAACGTGTTTTCACGTACCCTCAGGCGGTGTTAATACTACCGTTCAGAGGTCATTCTCACCTACTGAAGGCTGCCATTCCGCAGCACCTTTGTACCATCAACAACACAAAATCTAAAAACTTAAAACAATACAATTATGAAACAGATCTTAAAAAACTTCAGGAATGTATTTCACGTGGTCATCATGTTTTTTTCGCATGCAGCTTTTGGCGGCGACATTAACGTAAAAGCAAAAGGAGGAACCATACACTATTCGTTGCAGATCGGCAACGATATTGTGAAGGCGGACACTTTATTATCAGACGACAGCTATGTTTATTTATCAGGTGAATCGAGCATTGTAGTGGCAGACCCCCTTGGCCAATTCTATATAGGCGTAGTAGGCGACGGCGTGTTTTCGAAAGAAAAGATAAGGCAGGCTACGCAAGATAGACACAGCAGGCCCTATACCCTGGCCAGCTACCTTGTTTACGACGCACAAACACATACGATGGGATCTGTCCTCTTTAATGAAGGGTATGTAACGATAGCGAGGTCAGATTCGGGCTGTTATAAAATAGCTTTTCAATACTCTTTAAAAGACCAGGCTACCGACAAGCAAATAACATTAAAAGGCGAAGCAATCTTTGAAACAGAAGGGCTGGCGGTGCGAAGAGGTGAGTAGTAGTGTAACTAAATCGGGGGCGCATGTCGATGTGCCCCATTTAGCAACGATAGTATTGCAGGCAGAGATAAAAACCCGCGCAAAGCGCGGGTTTCTCATTATTAACGATCGTTATTTCTTTTTAGGTGGCTGTTTCATCCTTGTGGCCTGCGCTTTCTGCATCTCTTCGAGCTTCTGCGCCCATTTCGATGGTGTGGCAGGTTTGTTCCTGTTCTCCTGTATTTGCTTATGGATAGAAGCTTCGTTGATCACATATTTCTGGATGATGAACTGCTGCGCAATGCTGATCATGTTGGAGAAAAAATAGTAGAAGGTAAGGGCCGCTGCCATTTTGTTGAACACACCAATCAGCAGGAAAGGGAAGATATAAGGCATCCATTTCAGCATGGGGTTGTTCGGGTCCTGCGCTGTCATGTTGCGGTTATACAGCGCAAGGAACAGGCTCGAAGCCGTCATCAGCAGTGTAAACAGGCTGACGTGCGCACCGTAGAATGGTATGTTGAAAGGCAGGTCGAGGACGCTGTCGTAGGTCGAAAGATCGTTTGCCCAGAGGAATGATTCCTGCCTCAGCTCGATTGAAGTCGGGAAGAAATAATACATGGCAAACAGTATCGGCAGCTGGAAGAGCGTAGGCAGGCAGCCACCGAGCGGGTTAACGCCGGCGGTGCGGTAAAGCTTCATCTGCTCCATACCCATTTTCTGCTGGTCGTCGCCAATTTTAGCGCGCAGCTCATCAAGCTCCGGTTTCAGCACGCGCATCTTGGCGGCGGAGAGGTAGCTCTTATAGGTGAAGAACGAAAGCAGCAGGCGGATGATAATGGTCATCAGCATGATGATGATACCGTAGTTGCTGATGAACTGGCTAAGGATATTGAATATGGGGATGATGAGCCATTTGTTGATGTACTTCACAAAAGCCATGATACCAAAGCCAAGCGGCACCATATCATCGAGGCCGATATCGTAAGAGCGCAGTGTTTTATAGTGGTTGGGGCCGATATACCATTTAAAGCCGAATTGATTGTTCGTAAGCGGCGCATCGAACGTGGTGCGGTTCTGCGCCACGATGGCATTATTCTCAAACTTGGTTCTGCCGGCCACATCCGCTTTGTTGAATTTACTGTCGGCGATAAGTGCTGTAGCAAAATACTGCACGCGGAAGCCCACCCATTTCGTTGCTTCCTCAACCGCGAATTTGTCTGTGTTGTTGATGCTGTGGTAATCTGCTTCTTCATTCAGCTGGCGGTAATATACCTGGCTGTTGAGGCGTTCGGTCTCGATATCTTTTTCCGTGTGCAGCGCCTGTGTCTGCCAGGTTAGCGGCAGGCTCGATGTGTTCATGCCCACTACTCCTATGCTGCCTTTCAGCATGTAACCTTCGGCAGGCAGCGAGTAGGTCATCAACACCTGCTGGCCATTACCAAGGTCGGCAGTGAACTGGATGGTCTTGCTGCCATCGGCTTCTGTGCGCTCTGCGGTGGTATAATAAAGATCTGATGTAGCAACTGCGCCATTATTAATAGGCAGCACAGCCGACAACTGATTGTCTTTGCCGTTGAACAGCATCAAAGGCTTGCCGTCCGATGTTTTATAATCCTTCAGGTTGGCGGATACCGGGTGCGCACCTTTGGTAGAGAATTGCAGCGCCAGGTTCTTGTTCTCCAGCGTTACAGTCTGGGCGGTGCCACGGTAGGCAGCGGGCATGGCATTGCGTGCCGAGTCGTCAACAGTATCGGCAGCTACGGCCGTTTGCGCCAGTTTGGTGCTGTCAACTAAAGGTTTGGGATGAGCCTTGGCATACGCTATTGAATCTGCCTTTTTCTGCTCGAGGTATTTGGATTGTTCCTGCTGGTTGTATACTACATATC
>CAMPKG010000360.1 GCA_946887085.1 uncultured Sphingobacteriales bacterium | reverse complement strand
GCCTTGGACTGGTACAAAATGTTATTATCGATTCACATTTCGACAAACGCGGGCGTTTCAATCGCCTGGCACAAGCTGTGGCTGCGTACCCTGGTGCAATAGGCATCGGCCTGGGCGAGGACACAGGTGTTATTGTGACCAATGGCACTGAACTAAAAGCTATCGGCTCCGGCAGCGTTTGTATCATCGACGGTAAATTCATCGACCACAATAACATTGCTGACATCGAATTTGGCCAGGCAATTTCTGTGGAGAATATCATCGTGCACCTTATGTCAAGCGGAGATATTTACGACATTAAGACGCGTAAGTTTGAAGGCAGGGTAGTGACAGTTCCGAGTGCTGATTAGTCTCTGTAAATCTGTACAACGCTTTCTTTCGCATTTCTGTAGCCGCGGTACATGCCGTCGCTGTTAAATGGCATCGCTGTGTTGCCGAGGCTATCAACAGCGATCAATCCGCCTTCCCCGCTGATCTTTATCAACTTGTCGTGTACTACAACGTTGCAGGCATCCTGTAAAGACAATCCTTTGTATTCCATCAGGCAGGAAATATCGTGCGCAACCACGGCACGAATGAATAATTCACCATGTCCCGTACAGGATATGGCGCAGGTTGCGTTGTTTGCATACGTACCCGCTCCTATGATAGGGCTATCGCCCATACGCCCGAATTTCTTATTGGTCATGCCTCCTGTACTTGTTGCTGCTGCGAGGTTGCCATGTTGATCTAACGCGACGGCTCCAACTGTCCCGAATTTCTTTTCTGTATGATCGAGTTGAACAACATTTGCTTTCATTGCCTGCTGCCATTGATCGTAGCGCGCGGCGTTATAGAAGTACTCATCTGATGCAAATTCTACATTTTGCATTTTTGCAAATTGCTCTGCACCTGGGCCTGTCAATAAAACATGTTCGCTTTGTTCCATCACTTTCCGCGCGAGCTGCACCGGATTCTTCACATTACTGATACCCGACACTGCACCCGCTTCCAGGGTTTTCCCGTTCATGATAGCGGCATCCATTTCATGTTTGCCAAGATTGTTGTATACAGAGCCCCTGCCTGCATTAAACAGCGGAAAATTTTCGAGTACGATAACCGCGGCTTCAACTGCATCAAGGCTACTTCCACCATTCGTCAATATCCCGTATCCCGCTTCCAACGCAGACTGCAAGCCTTGCTCATACTGCTCCTGCAGCGAAGGAATCATACTGCTGCGCAAGATGGTGCCTGCGCCCCCGTGAATAACTATTACCACTGTTCAAAAATTTAAAAACTAAAGGTAAAACAAAAGAGCGGCCACAAATTGTAGCCGCTCCCGATTATGAAATTCCGTTTCTATATTATACATCAAGCTTTGCATACTTCGCATGCGACTCAATGAATTCGCGGCGTGGCGCTACTTCATCCCCCATCAGCATCGAGAATACGCGGTCGGCTTCTGCTGCGCTTTCTATCGTTACCTGTTTCAGGATACGTGTTTCAGGATTCATCGTTGTTTCCCAAAGCTGATCAGCGTTCATCTCACCAAGGCCTTTGTATCGCTGCACGTTCACACTGTCTTCCTTACCATTGGCCATGCGCTCAATTGCAGCCTTACGCATTTCTTCGCTCCAGGCATACTCTTGGTCCTTACCTTTTTTCACAAGATATAGCGGTGGCTGCGCCAGGTAAACATACCCCTGCTCTACCAACTCCTTCATGTAGCGGAAGAAAAAGGTGAGTATCAGCGTAGCGATGTGAGAACCATCCACATCGGCATCGGTCATGATGATGATCTTATGATAGCGGAGCTTGGCAATGTTCAGGGCCTTTGCATCTTCCGGTGTACCGATGGTGACACCCAATGCAGTGAACATATTTTTGATCTCCTCGTTCTCGTAAATCTTATATTCCTGTGCTTTTTCAACGTTCAGGATCTTTCCGCGCAATGGCAGGATGGCCTGGTAGCTGCGGTCACGGCCCTGTTTCGCCGTACCACCAGCCGAGTCACCCTCTACCAGGTATAACTCACAACGGTGCGGATCACGGTCAGAGCAGTCGGCCAATTTGCCAGGCATACCCCCGCCCGACAACACGCTTTTACGCTGCACCATTTCCCTCGCCTTACGTGCTGCTGCACGCGCCTGTGCCGCAAGAATCACTTTATCGATGATCAGCTTCGCTTCTTTGGGATGTTCTTCGAGATATGCTTCCAGCACACGGCTTACGCACACATCCACAACACCCATCACCTCGTTGTTTCCCAGCTTGGTTTTGGTCTGGCCTTCAAACTGCGGCTCAGGAACTTTTATCGATATGATAGCGCTGAGGCCTTCACGGAAGTCGTCTCCGGTTATTTCAACCTTAGCTTTCTCGAATAGTTTGTTCTTATCGCCGTAGGACTTGAACACGCGCGTGATCGCCCTGCGGAAACCTGCAACGTGCGTACCACCTTCTATGGTATTGATGTTGTTTACGTAGGAGAAGATGTGCTCGTTATACGACGTGTTGTACGACAACGCAACCTCTACCACAACATTGGATTCAGGATCGTGTCCTTCTACAAATATCGGTGCACCCAATAGCGTGTCGCGCTTGCCGTTGCGGTCTAGCATTTGTACGAACTCCACGATACCGCCTTCGCTGTAGAAATCTTCGCGAACCGCATTACCGTCCTCACTCTGCTCCCTGTCGTCGATCAAAGCAATGCGAATGCCTTTGTTCAGGTATGAAAGCTCGCGCAGGCGGCCTGCAAGTATCTCGCGATTGTAAACTATATCCTTGAAAATGGTATTGTCGGGATGAAAATGCTGCAGCGTACCACGTTTGTCCGAAGTACCAATCTCGCGCACTGCATAAAGAGGCACCCCCTGCTGGTACTCCTGCTCGAACATCTTGCCTTCACGGAATACTTTGGTGTGCATATGGCTGCTAAGTGCATTCACGCAACTAACACCCACACCGTGCAAGCCGCCGGATACTTTATAGCTGTCCTTATCAAATTTACCACCGGCGTGCAACACGGTCATTACCACCTCCAGAGCCGATTTGCCTTCTTTGGGGTGAATGCCGGTAGGAATACCACGGCCATCGTCTTCAACACTAACGGAATTGTCGGTGTGAATGGTGACAGTGATATTTTTACAATGCCCTGCCAGCGCTTCGTCTATCGAGTTGTCAACTACCTCGTACACAAGGTGGTGAAGTCCCTTGACACCAATATCACCGATATACATCGCCGGACGCTTCCGCACGGCTTCCAGGCCTTCCAGTACCTGGATACTTCCTGCA
>CAMPKG010000359.1 GCA_946887085.1 uncultured Sphingobacteriales bacterium | reverse complement strand
ATATTTATTTTGTATTAAGATATTCTGCAATTTCACTCACGGCCTGTTTGGCATTCCGGTTCACCCCGATAAGCGTCGCTGCGGCATAGCCGGTCCAGTTCCCGTAACCTACAAGCCACAGTCCTTCTGCCTGAAGGGACCTGCTTTCGATAGAAGGCACTATACCTTTTGAATCAATCTCTGTAATATCTTCCAAAAATCCCGTATCATAACCAAAGCCGGTACACCACAGGATAACATCAAAAGCTTCCTTTTCACCATTATCATATATAACACCCTCCTCGTATATTGTACTGAAACTTCCTGAAGACTGCAATTCTCCCCGCTCACGGGCCTCTTTAACGGCGGGGACCATAACGATATTTCCAAGACTGTATTGCTGCGCGTCAAAAGCTTTTCCCTCTTTTTCCGCATGGTATCTTGCACTGGCCACATTAAATAAATAATAACCGTCCACATGGTCAGGCAGGAACTGCGGCTCTTTACGGGTCGCCCATTTTACAGCTGCCACCTTTGAGAGTTCGGCCACTAGTTGTGCACCCGAATTTCCTTCGCCCACAACCAGCACCTTCCTGCCCGTATAAGGCTGGGGGTTTTTATATTGGGATGAATGGAGCTGGATCCCTTTAAACGCAGCCCGGCCTGGCACATCCGGTATAATAGGATGCCCATGGGTGCCCGTTGCCGAAATGATAGTTTTGGCGCTGTACGAGCCTGTATCCGTTTCTATGCTGAAAAAACTGTTTTCCTTTGTAACCCGTTCTACTTTTACAGAGCGTTTCACAGGAATACTATAACGCTGCTCATACCGGCATAGGTAGTCAATAACTTCGCTGCGAAGCGGAAACTTGTACTCTGAGGCCGGCATCGGCCATCCGGGTAGCGAACTATGTTCCGCCGGAGAGAACAGCGCGAGGCTTTCCCATACGTTGTTCCATGCACCACCGCACTGCGGCTGGCTGTCCAGTACAAGGTAGTTGAACTTATGCCGGCGCAGGTAGTAGGCGCTCGCCAGCCCGCTCTGCCCGCCACCAATCACGATCACATCATAAATTGTGTCCATATCGTTTTGTACAGCCGGTTGATTTAGTTACTTATACAGATGCAACCTTTGTGGCATAATATTTTTTCCTGAACCAGAAAGCGAGGTTAACCAGTGCAATAAGCGCCGGTACTTCAACCAGCGGCCCGATCACCCCTGCAAAAGCCTGCCCGCTATTGATGCCGAAAACGCCGATAGCTACCGCAATAGCCAGCTCAAAGTTATTCCCGGTTGCTGTAAAGGCAATAGAGGTACTTTTTGAATAGTCCGCGCCAAAAAACCGTCCCGTAAAAAAGCTTATGACAAACATGATGGTAAAGTAAATAACCAAAGGAATAGCGATGCGCACAACATCCATAGGTATCTGTACGATCAGCTCGCCTTTAAGGCTGAACATGATTACAATGGTAAAAAGCAATGCAATAAGCGTTATGGGAGAAATGAAGGGTACATATTTAGTTTGGAACCACTCAAGCCCTTTCAATTTAATCAATGCGTACCTGCTGATGATCCCCAAAGCAAAAGGAATACCCAGATAAATCCCGACGCTTTCGGCAATCTGCCCAATGCTGATATCTACAGCAAAGCCGTCATAGCCGAAATAGGGGGGGAGCACCGTAATAAATATATAAGCATATACACTATAAAGGAGCACCTGGAAAATACTGTTGAGCGCGATCAGGCCGGCAGCATATTCCCTGTTGCCATCGGCCAGGTCATTCCATACCACCACCATTGCGATGCAGCGCGCCAGCCCGATAAGGATAACCCCGATCATATATTCGGGATAACCTTTCAGGAAAAGAAGCGCAAGGGCAAACATCAGGATAGGCCCTATAATCCAGTTCAACAATAGTGATGCCCCAAGGACTTTGGTATTAGAGAAGACTTCAGCCATCTTGCTATAATTGACTTTGGCAAGCGGCGGGTACATCATCAGGATCAGCCCGATTGCCAATGGGATATTAGTGGTGCCGCTTGAAAAGGAATTGATGAATCCACTGCTCGATGGCGCAAAGTAGCCTATTGCCACGCCAAGTGCCATAGCAATGAAAATCCATAGTGTAAGGTAGCGGTCAAGGAAGCCAAGCTTCTTTCGTTCTGCCGCAGGGGCACAATTATTTGCAGACATATTATTTTTTGATTTTTGAGAATACATAAAACATTTCGGTGGCGATTTGAAGGCTGCGCTCATTGTATTTATCGGCCTGATCAGGTGAATTGTCAAAAGCCTTGGGGTCGTCGTACATTATCGGTATACGCTTTTCAGCTCCTGAAATAAACGGGCATCCCCCGTCGGCCTGCGAACAGGTCATGATAGCGGCAAACCCGCTTTCAGGATTGAATTCATCGTAATAGGTCTTAGAAAAGGCGATGACAGGGTGTTCATTTTCGGAATGCTTTACAGCATACACTGGATTATAACCCTCTGAAAGGACCTGCAGGGCAAAGCCGGTATTCTTTAATGTTTGCGCGACCATTGGAAAGAGAGCAGTAGCATCGGTTCCACCTGAATAGCAGAAAACATTTGGTATGCCATGATAAGCGGCGGCTGCCTGTGCCCATATCTGGGCCAGGTGGCTCCTTCGTGAATTGTGGGTGCAGATGAAATTAATCCTGATTTCACTATTGGTTGCAACTTTTCCCTCTATATATTCAGCCAGCGGCTGAAGGGCTTCTCTACGTTCTGCAGTTAGTCCTTCAAATGTGAATTCGCTAATGTAGTTTTCAAGTTCAGGTAATAATTTAATACGGGTAGACATGACTGTTGTATTAGCAGCAGCCCCCGCCGGGAGTACAGCTGTTGGAATTATTATTAGGGACAAGCTCCGAAAGGCTAACTTTCTGCTTTTCCTGCGGCACGCCGCACTGGTCCATCGCCAGGCATGCAGTAGTCTTCGGTAAAAGCAGGAAATTGCTGCCGTCAAAGCCAAGGTCATACTTGCCAATTGTCCTATCCTGGTATTCCACTTCAATTTCGTGGTCACCGATTCCCAAAACCTCTTCAGAAAGGGCAATAATTTTTAGTAATTTGCCAGGCTTTAAGCGGTGGTCATAATCATCAGCATTCCAAAGCTGGAAGTTTACGGTAGTTTCATTTCTGACAGTGCCGCCGCAATCGATAAATTTTTTAGTCACCAGTCCTACTTCGGTAACGTGAAAATATTCAGGTACAAATGAGCCGTCAGGAAGCATAAAATTCACCGCCTCCAATTTGGTCAGATAATTTTTGAT
>CAMPKG010000358.1 GCA_946887085.1 uncultured Sphingobacteriales bacterium | reverse complement strand
TTTTCTGTTATGTAGGCTTTTAGCACCTGCTGACCGAGGCTGTTGGAGATTGTGTAGGATTGGTATTGTGCTTCGGTCTTGATGGTGAGTTCTTCGGTAGCGGGGTTGGGGTAAATGAGTATGTGCGCAGATGCGGGGGTCAGTTCCGGTAAATTCAAAAGCCCGGATGAAGAAAGCTTTACAACAAAGAAATTTGTGGCGCCAGTGCCGATGCAAAAACAGTGCATTACATTAGTTCCGGCCCCCGGATCAAAATCAACCGTATCCTGGAAATTACCCATGAAGTAGACATTATTTACTGAGTCGAGACCTACTGCCAGGCCATTGTCGATTTCCGGACCGCCAATTCTCTTAGCAAACATCAGCTCACCTGCCTGGCCCAACTTGACAACAAACGCATCACGACGATAGGTACCACTGCCTGAATCGGCTTCCATATAGTACTGGCTGTTAAGACCGGCATCAAAATCCGTGAGAATCTCGAAATGGCCGGCTACAAAAATAAGATCATTGGAGTCGATAGCTACGGATCTTGCAATGTCATTGCCGGGTCCTCTAAAATTGTCGACCCACAGGAAGTTACCTGCACTATCCAATTTCAGCACAAAAGCATCGCCACCATCAGCAGTAATGCCGTGATACCCGCTGCCGGGATCAAAGTCGTTATTAAAAACAAAGCTCCCCACTATCACCAGGTTGCCGTTCTTATCCGTGGCCAGATCGAATATCCTGTTTTGATGATGTTCAAAAAAATGCAGCGACCATATGAGATTGCCCAACGAATCAAATTTTGTAACGGAAATAGAGTCGTGATCGGAAGAAGAAAAAACATTCCCCCATCTATCCGTAGCAATGCGATAGATGAGATTGGTCTGTCCATCAAAGGTTTGGGATCTTGCCCATTTAAAGTTTCCCTGACTGTTAAGCTTCAGCAGAAATACGTTTGTGGCCTGAGAGCTTGTGAGATTTGAGGTGCCGGCACCGGGATCGAAATCAACAGTATTGGTAAATATGCCGTTGACATATACGTTGCCCCAGTTGTCAACATTAATTCCCTTGGCACGACAATTGGCTGCAGGTGTGCCCACTACCCTGACCCAGGCAAGTGAACCGTTGCTATTGATCTTCATAACGTAAGAATCGTAGCTGCCGACAGCGCTAACATTATTTACAGAGCCTGGGTCGGGATCCAGGTCCATAGTAGCGCTGAAAAATCCGGCAACATAAACCGCCCCGGTATCATCGCAGGCCACGGCGGCAGGATAAATATCATCTACCTGCCTTGTCCAGCAATAGCTGCCATTTGCGTCCAGCTTTGTGATAAAAAAAATGCCGTTTGTACTGTTCTTCCAGTCGTATGCCGGACCGGGATCAAAATCGACGGAACCCTGGAACTGACCTGTGGCGTATGTGTTACCCGCTTTGTCTGTAGCCATGCCGGTACCGTTAGTGCCATAGGAAGTGCCGGTAATGCGTGCCCATTGAAAATTTTGTGCGTTGGCTGCAGACACAGCAAAGGCTGCGATAAAGAGCAGAAGGTTTTTCATAGGTAAAAGTATTTATAACGAATATACTCAAAATATAGCGGCAAAAACATGGCCCATGCCTGGGGCCATGTTTAATCTACATTTTTACAAATTTCCGAACTGCGGTGCCGCTCTCGCCTTCCAGGCTCAGATAGTATATCCCTGAAGGAAGAGACTTAATGCTCAACTTTGTTTCCTTTACCTGCAAGTCTGCTTGTAGCATTTGCTGGCCGAGGTTGTTGGAGATGGTATAGGAGTTGTATTGTTCGTCGGTTTTGATGGTAAGCTCGTCGGTGGCTGGGTTGGGGTAAATGAGAATATTTGACTTTTCGCTTTCAGCATTACTTACACTCGCAGGCCAGCACATTACGGTGCTGGTGGTGTTCGTAAGTACAGGTGGATTATAGTCAAAATAAATAGAGGCACTATGATCTATAGAAGACCCTATAGGGTAATTGTTCAGAGTTTTGATTTTATACACCAGCATGCCGTGACGGTCGGGGCTGGTGCTGTCCGGTAGCATAATATCAGGGAAGTCGAATTTGAACACCACTTCAGAACCGTTGTATATCTTCTCCACAAACATTGAATGCGAAGCAAATTCCAGTTTCATAGTAGAAGGATCGAGACCTGCAGGCAGCGTATCTAATACATAGATGTTCTCTGCGGGACCATTACCAAGGTTCTCGAAGGTGATAGTGTATTCCAGTTCTGTGCCGGGAGGGACGCAGCCGGAGGGTTTGGCGTAGATGGCGTTGGGGTCAAAGCTGCCAACGACAGTGTCAATTACGATGACAGTATTGTTACCAGGCACCTGATCACCTATTACAGGAGTAATCGAATAAGTTGTTGAAACGGGAGTTCCTGTGGGCCATTGTGACCCATATAAATTGGCAACTATCAATAACGGAGTACTAACAGCTGTCAGCCCATTAACCGTCCAAGATATAGTTTGTGGCCCTTGCGACATAGGAGGGTAGTTTGTGCCGCAAGAAGTATACGATAAGTCATAGCTCATGGTTACCACTGCGTTTTTGGGCGTACAGTAGGTATTTGCGGGGAAAATCATGCTCTGCATAGCCGTAGGGGTAGCGCCAGACCAGACGTACACGGTCAAATCAAAATCAGTGTTGGTGCATTCCAAGCCTATATATCTTGTAGCGCTAGTACCAGGTTGGAGCGTATCGCTTACTACTCCATTTAACGGACAGGTAGCAGTTACAACACCATTATTTGATATAGCCTTAAACTCATACTGGGTACCCACGCTACCATAAGCAGTATAGGTAAAACCCGCCAGAGCGGAAATTGTGTCAATAGCAATATTCATGGAATCCACTATTACCGAAAGCGGAGGGCCATTAAACTGTTCACCCTGATCGTAAACGCAATTGCTGTTATAATCAAGAAAGAACTGGAATGGAATATTCTCGCATAGCCTGTGGTTATATAAGAATTGACCTGAGTCAACCAAGGTAGTACCCACATACAACTTTTGTGTCACCAGGTAGTTACCCGCTTGGGCATAAATATGATCCTGGACAACATAGCCCGTAATGTTATTCCCTGTCAGCACCGGAGCGGTAACAGTATTCCCATCGCCGAAGTCAATTACGACATTCATCCCTGTGCTAAAGACATTTGTAATGATCTTAAACTCTGGCCCAGTACAAGTAGTATGAGTATAAACAGAAAAATTCCCCTGTTGGGATGTTTGATTATTCATGTAGAACGCCATTGGTGAGCAGGGATGCACAGATGAATAGG